>CAWWCX010000058.1:0-14529 GCA_963935445.1 uncultured Roseibacillus sp. | reverse complement strand
GTACAGAGGTCGGAGAGTTCACTCAGGATATGGGAACTGATCAGGATCGTCGTACCTTCCGCGGCCACCCGGCGCAGGATGTCACGGAGGGCCTTCCGTGAGACGGGGTCCATTCCACTCGCAGGCTCATCCAGGATGAGGACCCCGGGGCGGTGAAGCAGACTCTTGGCCAGCACGCAGCGTTGCGTCATCCCGCGGGAGAGTGTCCCACAAAAGGTATTGCGCTTGTCGACCAGGTCCACGGCCTCCAGGCACTCCGCGATACGATCTCTCCGCACCCGCCCCGGCACGCCATAGGAAGCCCCGAAGAGGTCGAGGAATTCCCAGACTTTCAGGTCCGAGGGGATGGGCGCGAGATCCGGCATGTAGCCGAGCAGGCGACGTGCTTCCGCAGGCTCTGCTGCCAGGTCCACCCCTTCCAAATACATCTCCCCGTAAGTCGGCTGCTGCAGGGTGGCAAGCACCCGGAAGGTGGTCGTCTTGCCGGCTCCATTCGGACCGATCAATCCGTAGATCTCCCCCCGGGGCACTCGCAGCGAGAGATCATCGACCGCCGTGAAGGATCCAAAGTCCACCCGGAGATCACGCGTTTCTATACCCAGTTGCTGGTCCCTTCCTTCCATTACTGGCATTCTCCTCGGGCCTGCTCCATTGTCTCCCCTACCGTTAGCAAACGCATTTCCTGTCTGAAAGAATTCAACCTCCGAATGCTCCAGGCAAGAGCGTGTATTGAAAAACCGTCCCCTTCGGAAGGTCTGCCCATGACCCGGGCGCGGAGGCGGAATTTCGTGTTCAACTCCACCCATTCGTGTTTTTTCTCACCCGAACATGGGCAAGGACAAGACAGCCATCACCCCGACCCGCGCCGAGGATTTTCCCGAATGGTACCAGCAGGTCGTCCGTGCCGCCGACATGGCGGAAAACTCCGAGACCCGGGGGTGCATGGTGATCAAGCCATGGGGGTTTGCCCTCTGGGAGAACATTCAGTCCCAACTCGACGCCCGGTTCAAGGACACCGGGCACCAGAACGCCTACTTCCCACTCCTCATTCCCCTCTCCTACCTCGAGAAGGAGGCCGAGCACGCAGAGGGCTTCGCCACCGAATGCGCAGTCGTCACCCACCACCGGCTGGAGGCCGAGAAGGATGAAGCTACCGGCAAGACCCGCATGGTGCCCACCGGAAAGCTGACCGAGCCCTACGTTATCCGCCCCACCTCCGAGACCATTATCGGTGCCGCCTTCGCACGGTGGGTGGAGAGCTACCGGGACCTTCCCCTCCTCATCAATCAATGGGCCAACGTCATGCGCTGGGAGATGCGCACCCGCCTGTTCCTCCGCACGGCGGAGTTTCTCTGGCAGGAGGGCCACACCGCTCACGAAACCCAGAAGGAAGCCGAGGAGGAAACCAGGCTCATTCATGGAGTCTACGAGGAATTCCTGCGCGATCACCTCGCCATCCCGGTCGTGCCCGGGGAGAAGACCGAGGCCGAGCGCTTTCCCGGCGCGATCAACACCTATACCATCGAGGCAATGGTGCAGGACAAGAAGGCCATCCAGGCCGGGACGTCTCATTACCTTGGCCAGAACTTCGCCAAGGCCCAGGACATCACCTTCACCGGCCGGAATGGTAATACCGAGCACGTGCACACCACCTCCTGGGGAGTAAGCACCCGCCTGATCGGAACCCTTATCATGGCCCACTCGGACGACGACGGCCTCGTTCTGCCACCCCGGGTCGCCCCGCAGCAGATTGTCATCGTCCCCGTCACTCCCAAGGAGGAGACCCGGGAGGCCGTCCTCGAGTCCTGCGAGGCCCTCGCTGAGACCCTGCGCCGGGAACAGTGCTATGCTGGCGGCCCGGTGCGTGTTCACGTCGACAAGCGGGACCTCGGGGGAGGCGTGAAAAAATGGGAGTGGGTCAAGAAGGGCGTGCCCATCCGGCTCGAAATCGGGCCCCGGGACCTGGAGGGGAGGAAGGTCTGCCTGCAACGGCGGGACCAGGCTCCCAACGAAAAGGATTTCGTCGATCGTGAGGACTTCATCCGGAACTGTCCCCAGATCCTGGCCGAGATTCAGCAAAAACTCCTCGAGCGCCTCACCGCGTTCCGGGACGAGAATATCTCGCCATGTGACAGCCTCGACGACTTCGAGTCTCACTGGACTGCGGACACTCCAGGCTGGCTCCTTACCCCATGGTCCGGTTCGACCGAGCAGGAGGAAGCCATCTCCAAGGAGCACAAGATCACGATCCGCTGCCTTCCCAGTGATCAGCAGCACGGCGAAGAGGCCCCCTGCTTCCTGACCGGGACGATGACCCGCACGCGCGCTCTCTGGGGCCGGGCCTACTAGAAGAACATTCCTATACCTGCGGCAGGGCCAGCCGAGATGCTCCGGAAACGGGACACTCCATCGCCAGGCAGTCTCCATGCGTGAGACCCCTGCCGGAGAACCGGCAGGGGTCTGCATTAGAGATGATCAGGATTCCGTCCTACTAGTGGGACCGGGTCGCCAGGGCTGGCGTGAGGGAAATCATCAGGCAGGGCATGTTGGCTGCGAAGTCAAGATCCGCCGCTCGCCGGTGGAGATCATTGAAGACCCGCGGAACACCGCTGACAGGATCATTGAGGGAGGACCCCGTCCCGGTCAGGAAGCGGGAGAGGTGCGACTCCGTTCCGGAATCGCGCTCGGCAATATGCACGAAGCTCGGAGTTCCACTCGACAGGGGCCCGACCGGGGGAAGGTGCGTTCCGGCCTCTCCTCCATGACACCCGTTGCAGGTGTTGAGAGAGAAACAGTGACGGGCGTCATTGTTCGCAATCCCAGCGGTGTCCCAGAAGAAGGATCCGATCGGGGAGCCTGGGAAGGACGGCGTGCCGACCGCAGGAACGCGGGATTTTCCAGAGAGGAACGGCGTTGCTCCCGGGAAGGACAATGGGATGGTATGGGACCCAGCGAGGATATCCGCCTCGTAGGTATTGATGTAGTTGGCCAGGTCAGGGGTGAGCACCTTGGAGTCCGCGGGGGTCTGCTTTGTGGTGACCGCGGTGAGATCATTCGGGGACACTCCCGCACCGGTGATCTGCCACTCACGCAGTGTCCAGTCCCCGGGGCCAATGAAGTTGTTTGAGCGAAGCTGGTTGAGCGCACTTCCATTGGGCTTGGAAGGGTTGGCATTCGCAAGAGCCACGACATCGGTCAGTTTCTCGAGTTCCGTGTTGTAAGCCGACCCGAAGGGCAGCCCGCCAAGCTGGTGCCAGCGCTGGGCCCATCCCTTGATCTGGGGACAGCGACTGAGGGGCACTCCGTATTCGAAGATGACCGTCATCGGCAGGTGCGCCCCCGTGTCCAGGTCGTAGGCACAGAACACGAAGCGGCATTCCCCGGCGTCACCAGCCGCATAGCCGGAGGCGCTGCGCAGGTCCACCCGGTTCACGATGGCGGTAAGGCGGAAGGGCGCGTTCTTGAGATCCAGGGGATCAAGTCCCTCCAATACGTTCCGGGCCTCCCACTTGTCGATGATTTCCGCCTCGACGGCTCCGGCGCGATCCGGAACGGGATCGAAGTTGATCACCTGCAGGTTCTCGAAGTGCTGGATCCAGCGCCGGGTGAACACCTTGGGATCCAGCCCGGTAAGGGAGGAATTGCACATTTCCTCCATGAGGAACCCGAACGTCCACTTGCGCGGCCGCCCGGTTCCCGGGTCGATGTAGGTCGATCCCGGGTTGAAGGGGTCGTAGGTCCGGTCCAGGTCCTCAACGACCGAGAGATCCGTAATCATGAGGGACTTTTTGGGATCAACGGCTGCCGCCGATCCAAGGATGGGGCCTCCCGCACAGGCAAGAGGCTGGATGTCCCTGTTATTGAGGAAGGGGAAGATATCGATACTGTCCCCGAGCTGACCCGGCTCCGGGACCTGGAGGTGGCCCGTCAGCTGGCGGTCGGCATATACAGGAACCGTCCCGTCCCCAAGGTTGCGCAGACGATTCAGGGCCGCCCCAAGTTCTCTTTGAAACCTGTTTGCAACGTCATCACGCAACGGTGCGGTGAAGGTTCCCTGAGCCCGACCGGGCTTGAAGGTCACCGGCCCCTCGCTGAGGAAAAGCGGAAACCCCTGCGGGAAGAACTCCTTGTTCCGGACTGCGGTGTGCTCCGGGGGAAACTGGAGCGTGAGAAGGTTTCCCTTCATCGTAATCGAGGACGGGCGAATCTGGTCCAGGTTCGGAACTGTTCCGCCCTCCACGATGCGCCGGACATCCGAACCGAATTCCTGGTCACCGAGCCGGACCCGGGCCCGAAACAGTTTGGACGGCGTGTCCATGGGAACATCAAATTCAATGATGCGCTGATTTTCATCGGAGGCCGCCTCGGTGGTGGTCGTGCCATCCGGGTTGATGCGTTCGAGCTCAACCTGCGGAGCCTTGATACGCACGCGAACGGTCTCACCGTCCACCTGGGTCGTTTCAATTTCCTGGCCGAAGGCGAGCCCGCCCGTTAGGCCGAGCAGGGAAGCGCCGAGGCAGTGCATTCTTCGGGTATTACGTTTCATCTCTTTGGGAGTTGGAGTTTGCGGTTTGTGTTTACTGGTGTTTCGAAAGGAATGGCTGGACCCAGGGACGGAGAGCCGAGGCATCAAGGGAGAGGCCCAGTTCCCCGAAGGATCCGTTGAGCCGGTGATCATGATCAGAGGGCCCCCGGTGGCGCCCAAGGTTGAGACTGGCGATGCGGACCCTGCCGTCGGAACCGATCAGAAGCCCGGGGCCACCGGAATCTCCGGGCGCAAAATGACCTTCCTGATTGTCGGGATCGAAACGGTGAATCAGGAGAGGTCCGCAGTCCTCGGGGAGGCCCAGGCTGGCTAAAAGAGACGGCGTGGGACGCTGGTCAAAGAAGTTTCGTCCATGCGAGAGTTTTCCGGGAGGTCGAAAATCTCCCAACACCCCATTGCCCTGCTGGCCATATCCGAGCAGATGGACAGCGAGTCCTCCTCCCGGAGCTTCCCGCGTGAGCGGGACACCAGCGACAACCTCTGCAGGCACCGGAGTGTCTAGTTCGATGAGGGCGGCATCCCACACGCGGGAAAGTCGCGGGTTGACGGCCTTCGGATGAGGGTGAACAGCCTTCCAGTGACGGCGCGGCTTTCCTGCGCAGGAAGGAAACTCGATGAGCCCCCTGCCTATCGTTCCCTCCGCGATGCCTGCCACGACGTGGGCCGCGGTGAGGACATAGCGCCCTCCGGGCAGAAGAGTCCCGGAGGCTGTATTGCCGAATGGTGTGTAGACCCGGACGACCGCAGCCGTTGACGGGAGCGGGCATTCCTCCGGCCCGGCGGAATCATCAACGACGATTGCTCCCACCGGACCAAAGCCCAGGAAGGCAAGCAAGACGACTGGTAAGCAGCGCATCCCGCCTCCAACCGCAAAAGAGGACCACGAATTTCGATTTTTGGGAAAAAACCTCTCAACCTCCCAAAACAGGCCCCGGCTCCGCGCCCAACTCAGGGGGTGGGCTCCCTCGATGGGGTATTTTCAACCGGTGCTGCACCGGCTCCGGCTCAGGCCGTCAAGGCGCCTTTCTCATCACTCAGGAGGCCTGATTTCTCCAGGTAGTAGTCATAGCCACCACTGTACTTGGTCACCTGCCCCCCGGAAATGTGCCAGGTGGTCTCCGCCAGCTTGCGGATGAAATGCACATCGTGGGAGATGAACACGAGCGACCCTTCATACTGCCTGAGCGCCTCGATCAGTGCCTCGACCGAGAGGAGGTCCAGGTGCGTGGTCGGCTCATCCATGAGCAGCAGGTTCGGCGGATCAACCAGAAACTTGACCAGGTTGAGCCGGCTCTTTTCCCCTCCCGAAAGAACCTTTACCTTCTTATGAACATCGTCCCGACGAAAGAGAAAGGAGCCCAGCAGCCCTCGTGCATCCTCTTCCCGGAGTCCCGCCCCGGTCGTGCAGACCTCCTCCAGCACGGTCTTGCTCTCGTCCAGTAATTCCGAACGATGCTGCGAATAATAGCCCATCTTGGTAGCATAACCCACCTTGCGTTCTCCTCCATCGATCGGGACAACTCCTGCCAGGATCTTGAGCAGGGTCGACTTGCCCGCTCCGTTCGGTCCCACCAGGACCGTGCGGTCGCCCCGCTCCACTTCCATGTCGAGGGATTCGTAGACCCGGGTCTCACCATAGGCCTGACTCACCTTCGCGAGTTCAATCACCTTCTGGTTGCTGCGTGGCGGCTTGGGAAAATGAAACTTGAAGACCTTGCGGGGCGCCTTCGGCTTTTCCAGGGTCTTCATCTTCTCGAGCTGTTTGACGCGGCTCTGGACCTGCGCGGCCTTGGAGGACACCGAGCGGAAGCGGTCAATAAATTCCTGGATCCGGTCGACCTCTTTTTTCTGGTTTCGCCACGCTGCCAGTTTCTGCTCGTAGCGCGCCTCCCGCCCCACCAGATAGCTCGAGTAGTCCCCCTGGTAGGTGATGAGCTTTTCTTCATCAATCTCTACGACCGTTTCCACAATCGCATCCATGAAATCGCGGTCGTGAGAAATCATGAAGATCGCTCCCGGATAGTTCGTCAGGTAGCGTTGGAACCAGAGCAGCGAAAGAAGGTCGAGGTGGTTTGTGGGCTCATCCAGCATGAGGAGATCGGGCTCAAGGCACAGAATCTGGGCCAGATGTGCCCGCATGACCCAGCCCCCCGACATCTCATGAGCAGGCCGATCGAAATCCTCCTGCTGAAACCCCAGACCCGCCAGGATCTTCTTGGCTTTCGGTTCGAGCTGGAACCCGTTCATGAGAGTGAACTTATCCTGCGCCTCCGCATATTCTGAGGAGTCCAGGGTGCCCGCGGCCTCGTGCTCCCGCATGACCCGCTGCACCTCGCGCATCTCGGGCGTGATCGCGGTCGCGATCTGCAGAACCGTGTCGCTGCCGGGGTCTCCAGCCTCCTGCGAAAGATAGCCCACATGGGCATATTCATCCCGGTCTACCCGCCCGGCATTCGCCTCTTCGTTCCCCAGGATAATGTGGAACAAGGTTGATTTGCCCGCTCCGTTCGGCCCAACCAGGGCTACCCGCTCACCCCAGTTGATGGTCAGGTCAGCGTCCTCGAAGAGCGAACGCCCTCCGTAGGTCATGGTCAACTTGCGGATCGTCAGCATGCGGGTGGGGCCATCGCACCGATTCCCCTGAAATGCAACGGAGAACGGCCTCTACTGCCCATCTTCCCCCAGAGCTTCTTCAAGGAAGGGCTCCAGGAAGGCAGCCACCTCTTTCGGCGGGCGCTCCTTGGCCAGGGCAACATCGAGATTCATGGCGGTGTCGCTCATCATCTCCTGCGGGTCCTCAATCTGAAGATGAGCTGTCACCCTGTCACCCCGCGGCTCGCGGAACCAGAGGCGCACCCTACCTTCACCGGCCACCCATTGCATGCCCACGATTTCCCGCTGCCGCAGGTCAAAGACATGATCGGGAGTCCCGAAGATCTGCCCCAGCAAGCTGCTGAGTTCCAGAATCACCTCCCGAGTCACAGTTCCATACTCCGTATTGAACCGAAGTCCACTGACCTGGTTCTTCCCGTTGAAAGATACTTCCAAACGATCCAGCGGAAGCAAAGAGCCACGCCGCACCCGCTCTGCGTAGGATCCAACACCACTTCCATGCAGTTCGATCAACGAGCCCTCCGGCCCTTCCATCGCTCCCCCGGTGTAATGCCGATCCCGCTCCTCCCTCACAGCTGCCCGGGAATCCCCCAGCTTGAGTGCCCGGGCCCCGGGCGGAAGAAACTGATCCAGCCTGCCGGAGACTCCATCCGCACCTTCCATGGCCAGGATGGAGAACAGTTCGGAAACGCTGGCGGCGGGCGGGGGCGCTTGCTCCTCCTCGCCCGGTTTGCAACCCGGCAGACCGATCCCCGTCAACACCGCTGCAAGGAGCAAGCTACTGCGCACCATCGCTCCCTGTGCTACTGTTTTACGGAGCACAAGTCGAGCCACGGATCGAACCCCGGAAAAAAACCGTAAATGCAGCCGGAGCCGCCGCCTCAAGGGGAACAGAGACGACTTCTTGCCTCTTCCCGGTCGGGCCTAATTCTCCGGCGTCTGGGCGGGCGTTTCGAGTTCCTTCACGGTCAGGCGGCGAAAGTCGATCGACATGACCTTGTTGCCGTGAAGCTGCAGGCCGATCGGCCCCTTCTCCTTGGCGTTGCCAGAGGTATAGGTCATCACGTGGACCCCATTCAGCCAGGCGTCATATACCGGCCCAACCGCGACGATCCTGAGGGCGTTCCACTCATTGATCTTGAGAAGGTTTTTCACGCCCTTGACTCCCTCCTTTTCCTCCGCCTCCACGGGATATCCCTTCCCGGCAATGTAGGGCGAGGCCGTCATGTCGCGCTTGAGGGAGCCTGAAATCCCGATCTGGATCTGCTGCCCCCCGTCGCGCAGGAACACGCCTGAGTCCCCTTTCCCGTCGAAGCGGAACTCACATCTCATGTCAAAGTTGGAGTAGTGCTTCTCGGTCCAGAGATTACTGCCCCGCTTCCGCGGGCCGCTCTTGGCCACGATCGTTCCGTCAACCACCGACCACCAGATGTTGTCCTTGGGGACCTTCCACCCGGTGAAGTCCTTACCGTTGAAAAGGGCGTGTCCCTTTCCGTGATGATCGGCGAAGGACAGGGCTGGTATACAGAGCAGGGCAAGAAGAATGGCTTTCATCGCCCCTCTTGTAACTGAACGGCGGACGATGTCCACCAGTCAAACCCCTCCTACCCGCTTCGCTGGACAAACAGGTCGATCCCGTCGGTCAGGGCTATCCAACTGGCCTCGATGATGCTGTCTGAAACCCCCACCGTTCCCCACGTGCGCTCACCATCGGTATGGACGATCTGAACCCGGGTCTTGGCTGCGGTGGCGGCATGTCCATCAACGATTCGCACCTTGTAATCTATGAGGGAGATCCCCTCAATGGCCGGAAAATGAGGCATAAGCGCCTGTCGCAGGGCCTTGTCGAGAGCATTGACTACCCCGTGCCCCTCGGCAGCCGTGTGCTCGGCAACCTCGCCGACCTGCAACTTGACGGTCGCTTCACAGACCGGCGTATGGCCATCGAGGTACTGCCGGAAACTGCACTGGTATTCCCGCAACGCCCAGCGCCTCTCGTGCTGGCCGATTTCCTTCCGGATAAGCAGCTCCAGCGACCCCCCTGCGGCCTCGTAGGAATAGCCTTCCTTCTCCTGCTCCTTCACCTTCGCCAGCACCGCCTTGGCTTCGGCACTGCCCTTCTCCAAAGCGAGGCCGATCTCCTCCGCCTTCATCAGGATATTGGATTGCCCCGAGAGCTCGCTCACGAGAATGATCTGCGCATTCCCCACTTCCTCCGGGCGGATGTGCTCGTAGCTGTGAGCCACCTTCTGCACCGCGTTCACGTGCATGCCTCCCTTGTGAGAAAAGGCCGTTCGCCCCACGAAGGGCGCACGATGATAGTGCGCGTTGTTGGACACCTCATCCACGAAGTAGGAAAGCTCCTTGAGCTTGGTAAGGTCGCCCACCACCTCAAACCCGCGCTTGAGCTGGAGATTCGGGATAACCGAAGTCATGTTGCAGTTACCGGTCCGCTCGCCGTAGCCGTTGATCGTTCCCTGGACCTGCACCGCCCCGACATCCACGGCAGCCAGTGCATTCGCGACCCCCACCCCGCAGTCATCGTGGGTATGAATCCCGAAAGGCACCGCCGGGATCCGCTCCTTGACCGCGCTGCAGATGGCCGCGATCTCATCGGGCATGGTTCCCCCATTGGTGTCGCAAAGCACGATGCACTCGGCCCCGCCCTCGGCCGCGGCCTCCAGCGTCTGCAGAGCGTGTTCCCTGTCATCCTTGAAGCCGTCGAAAAAGTGCTCGGCATCGTAGATGACCTCACGTTGTGCCTCCCTGAGATAGCGTACCGTATCGCGAATCATCGCGAAGTTCTCTTCCGGCGTGGTCTTGAGGACCTCGGTCACATGAAGCTTCCAGCTCTTGCCAAAAATCGTGATCACCGGCGTCTCGGCATCAATGAGCAGCTTGACCTGCGGGTCCTCTTCCACCGGAAGATCATGTCGGCGGGTTGACCCGAAGGCCGCGATCTTGGCGTGCTTCCATTCCTCCTTGGCGGCCGCCTTGAAAAACTCGACATCCTTCGGGTTGGAACCGGGCCATCCGCCCTCGATGTAGTCTACCCCGAACTCATCGAGCCGGTGGGCAATACGCAGCTTGTCGAGGCCGGATAACTGAAATCCTTCGCCCTGCGTCCCGTCACGCAAGGTTGTGTCATAAAGCGACACCCGTGTTCCTGCTGCACTCATTGCCAGATGCCCGCCTTGCGGGCGCGCGCACCCTGCCCCGCTATCGAAACAAACTCAATACCAAAGGCAACCACGCCCTTGAAGTTCGGGCATCCGACAGGGCGACGCTGGCCCCCTCCAGCCTTCCGAACACCATGCCCAAGTGAGCACTGCCAGCTAGCGGGCGCCAAGGAGCCATATCCGAAGTTTCCCTCTCACTGCCCCATCAGGAACGTGAATGCGGCGCTCCCCGATTTGCCGTTATTGTCATCCGCTGCGCCGGGGAGACTGCACAGCGCGATTATTCCGGGGACAAAATCGTTCGTGATCCGGGGAAAACAGGGTTGCCTTCAGGAACACTCCTATCACAGAGATTGCCAACCCCTCCAAAAACCAAGCGCCATGACTACTGGTCCGACCATGCTGCAGAACCTCATGAGCAGGATTCTGGCAATATGTCTGTTCTCGCTCTTGCCGGCCCCGGTGGGGTCCGCGGCAGACCATTCGCCTCATCCCCTCGCCTGGATTCATTTCAGCCGGAACGACAAGGATATTTCCCTTTTCAACGGTTACCCCATGCACTTCGTCTCCGGAGGCGGCCTGGAGGTCCATCTTGATGTCGATCCGGACCCGGGGCACGCGCTGGCCTTCATGTGGCTGTGCAAGGAAAACCCCGGCCGGGGATCCACTCGCTCGATGAAGCTGCTTGTCAACGGCAGGGAGACCATCCGCAGTCATCCGGCCGTCGGAAACAGGGACGGAGCCTTCTTCTGGGACGTCGTCCCGGTCTCGACCTTCGGCATCACCCACCGGGAGAAGGGCAACTACCATATTATCGCCACGCGCAACCCGGAGGGAAACCACTCCAGTGTCGTCCTTCAGGGAATCAGGCTCATCACCAGCGAAAAGCAACTCGAGCCCCTCGTCCTGCCCACCGGAACCCGGAACGCCCGGTTCCTCAGACCAGGTCCCCTGAGTGAAGAGGAAAAGCTGGCGAGACGAGTGGACCGGCACGCTGCCCGGAAGCGCATCCACCAAAGCTGGGTGGGGGATACGAAGCTCTCGAGGGAGGACATCCGCAAGGATGAATTCCTCTCCGCGGCTCAGAAATTCGCCGATACGGCTGTTACCCATGGACGGGACACCTACGGGGCGGAGCACTCCGCCCTGTTCGTGCAGCACCTGAACCGGGAAACCCTCAAGGCCCCCGGCACGCTGGGATGGCTTAAACCAGCCCTCGGCGGCCCAGACCACCCCGTGATCCTGTCCCGCTTCGAACGCTCCCAGAACCTGCTCAGGTTTCTTGCAGCCATGAGCCTGTTCACCGGGGACGCGCGCTACGCGGAGGCCGTCATGGACTCGATGATCTGCATGTTCGAGGACTACATCTACCCCCGGAGCGGGTTACTGGCCTTTGGAAACCACATGTCGATCGACCTCGTCGACGGGCAAGCCTACAGCGACGGCCGGGGCAGCGAGCAGTTTGAGCTCCAGGAAACATTCCCGTTCTATGAATTCTTCCATGATGTCTCTCCCGTAAAAACTTCCCGCTTCATAAGGGGAATATGGGAGACCTACATCCGGGACTGGCACTCGATGCGCTACAACCGGCATGCCAATTTCAACACCCGGGTGGATTTCGAGACGGTTTGGAACCGCCCCCTGCAGGAAGTGAAAGACCTCCCCGAGTTCACCCAGGGAGGCGAGCTCTCCTTCATCGGCCTTGCCTATGATCTCGCCTACAGCGGATTCACCCTCGGCTGCCTGGAAGACGACCTGAAACCACGCGCCTGGGCGAACCGGATCCTCGAAGTGGTCGCGGCCAAGAGTGATTCGAAAACCGGGATCTGGCCCATGATGCTCTATCCTCCCCCCTTCTACCGGCGCGGACTTGAGACCTACGTGGAGGCTTACCCCGGGTCGAAGGCCAATGAGGCCCGGGTCATCATCTCGAGCTGGGTCAACAGCGTGCCCAGCCACGCCCTTGGCGTCCTCGGCACGATAGAACAGGCCCGGAAGCATGGCCACCACGAACAAGTCAGAAAGGTTCACAAGGCCGTGGACCAATGGATCCTGAATTACATGGAGGCGGCTTATGATCCCACGGCCCATCACCTCAGGAGCATCCTGCTGGATGGTCAGGACGTGACCGATCTCGTGTTTACCGAGGAAGCAACCCTGCACGGATGGGGAGCCCAGCCCGGAGGGTCCTTCCGACATCGGCCCGTTACCCCAACGTTCTTCACCGCCGTCGCACAGGGCTTCCGTCTATGCACTTCCCCCGGGACCAGGAAACGCTACTGGAAGCTCCTGCGGGATCTCTACCGGGGAGCCGGACTGGGGGACATCGGGGAGGACAGCGAGGCCATCCCCACCTTCAACTACGAAGCGAAACACGGGGCGGAAGACGGCTACGTGTTCGGGCTCTCGGAGATCTACCGTGTGACCCGGAACCCTGAAATCCTCCGGTTCATGGAGCACCTTGGCAGAGAAATCATCAGGCGCAGGCAGGATCCCGGGAGCGGCCTTTTCTTTGTGGAAGCGGACAGGATACAGAATTTCCAGGCCCTGAAGGAGTTCAAGCAGTCACCCCACGAGGGAATCACGGTGAAGGAACTGATGAGGGAACAGTTCGGCAGCAACCAGCTGGATTACGATCGGCCGAAAGTCGTGCCCCTGAACATCACCGAACCTCTCGCCCTCCTCGCCATTCATGGCTGTCGCACCGGCCAGTTTGCAAAAATCCCCTCCTGGGTCTCGATTGGCCTGGCTCACCATGCGGTCATGAGAGAGCAGGAGATCTGGTCCGATCGTCCGAAGCTGGAAAACTACTACGAGGACCGGAAGGAATTCATCAAGGAGAGGGGCTTCAAGGTAAGCGAAGACTGGTTTCCGAAGAACTGAGGGAGACCGCAGGCTCCGGCTCCCTGGCGTAGCGGGGGCGGCCCACGCCCTCCTTGCCAGGCAGCCCCTGAAGGGCGATGTCACCGGCAGGACACATGTAATTGTCTCGCCATGACTCCCAAAAAAAGACACTAGTGCAGACGCAATGAAGAAACAGCTTACCCTGCTGCCAGCCCTCTGCCTGAGCCTCGTCGCCCTGAATTCATGCAGCGAGGAAGAGGATCCATCCACGCAGAATCCATCCACCATGGATTCATCCACAGAGGAGATGCCCACCAGTCGCAAATCCACTCCGGCGCAACGTCCTGAATCCGGGTCAACCGCTGAAAAAACCAGCCCCGCAGCTGAGCCGGATTCGGCTGACCTGGAGGCTCCTCAGGAAGCCCCGGATAGTAACCCTGTAACGCCGGCCCCTGCCGCGCCCACCGGCAAGACTGCGCCTCCGGCTGTTGCCGCATTCATGACCGAACTCAGCGACAAGGGCATCCTGAGACTGGCCAGAAAAATGGAGCGGCGGGAAGAGGGCGAGGATCGGAATCCCCTGGCCATGTTGGACATGTTCCGTGATCTGAACGACCTGCGCGACAAGCTGGAAACCGTCAACACGGACGGACTTCCGGAGGACCTCAAGACATCGGCTGAGCAATTCCGGAATGCAGCAGCCAACCTCGCTGACCATGTCGAGGAATCACCCATTCCCGTGGAGATCATGACTGCCGGCCAGGAAGCGATGGGCGAGTGGTTTACTGAAAAAATGGCCGCTGATCCACTCTTCCTGCAAAGCATGCAAGACTGGGGCCGGACGATGGGAGAACTGGGGGGAGCGATGGAGAAGGCCGGAACAGACTGGGCGAATTCCCTTGCCGAATACGGCATCGAACCCCCGGAAGAGTAAAGGAAGAGCACTGCTTGAACAAACCCCACCATGCACAGTCTCTATGGCATCCTGGTGGCAGCCATCGGCTTGTTCATCCTGGTCAGTGCTACGCTCCGGAGCGATTCCATTGTCTACCAGCTCCTGGTCGCGCGATCCCGGGGGCTGTGGGGCGATCATGTTCACCGGTTCCACCAGGTCGTCGGTTTGATTCTGGCAGCCCTCGGACTGCTGTGGGCGGGTGGCCTGATCTGGACGGAAGCGTGATCTTCTCGGCATCCTGAGAAAGGCTCCTGCGAGGTTGGCTGTCCTCAACATGCTGATCGTCCTCGCCGGCCTCGTCGCCCTGTGCATCGGCATGATCTTCGCCATCCCGATCGTCTGGCTCGCGTGGCTGACCGCTTACCGCTCGTTGCAGTATGGCCCGATCGCTA
>CAWWCX010000057.1:0-14572 GCA_963935445.1 uncultured Roseibacillus sp. | reverse complement strand
GCGAGGCCGGTGACAAGAAGGAGGAGGCCTCGAAGGAGGGTGAAGAGGCCTCGAACGAAGGTAAGGAGCAGGAGGAGGCCTCGGCTGAGGATAAGGAAAAGTTGGCGATTGAGGCCTTCAAGAAGGAGATAAAGGATCTTGGTATTCTCGCCGACCTGGTCGCCTTTGAGGAAGAGGCTGAGAAGGCGGAGGAGAATCCCGTTCAGTTTATGGAAGTCCTGGATGCATTTGTTGAGAAGGTCGGGGGGGTGAGCGCTGAGGGGTTGCCTGCCGATCTCAAGGAGGGCTTTGAGGCGATGACTTCAGGGTTCAGCGATCTGTCAGCTCACTTCAAGGCCATGCCCATCCCGATGGAGGTTTTCAAGGGGGGAGAGGCTGCGATTACCGCTTGGGTTACGGAGAAAGTTGCCGCGGATTCGGAATTCCTCGCGAATTTCGGAGCAGAGATGGCGGAGTGGGAAAAGAAAATGGAAGAGCTTGGAAGTGAGTTGGAGGAAATGGACGACTCGGTGTTCGAGAAGTACGGCATTGAGGCCGAACAGCCCTCGCCCTAGGTGAGGTCAGGAGGCCATCTTCCAGCCACTTTTTGATGGCGCTCCCTCTCCTGGCTCGGAAGGCTTCGTCATCACTGCCCGCCCGGGCCAGAATGTGTCTTTCAGGCCTATCGCTGCGGATGTCATGAGAGAGCGCCGGGAGTGAAAAGCGCATCCCGGAGAGCCGGTCCTTTGCCGGGCACGATGGAGGCCCGGAACCGGGAGCGGTAGTTTATTCGTCGGCCCGGGAGGGCACGCGAAGTATTGCGCATTCAGCTAATTCGGAACGTCCTTGGGGTAATCGCTCGACGGCTGATAAGGAGCAACAGGACACATTGCGAAACTTATGAGATGGTCTCGTAATTGAATCTGTCTCGAGTTTGGAAAACACGACTCAAGACCCCGACACTTACCACAGCCCGGCACCGTGATATCTGTGATTATAGATCCACTTTCGGTAAATTGTCTCCTGTCTGAAATGGTTTGAATGGCTGCGTAGCATGCCGAACCACCCCGCGTTGAAGACATAGAGGTCCGCCCAGTTTGCCCCACCCCGGAATTCAGCAACATGGAATTTGTCTGATGAGCCCAGGTTCCACCCATTAATCCAATCGTCCTGCCAAGATCCACGGGCGGAAAAGATCGTTGCACCCACAGGGTCAGACCGGAGAATTCCGAGGTATTGGGTTGCCCAATTGTCCTTGTTGTAGACTACAAGGTCCTCGTCTCCATCGCCATCGACGTCTGCAACATAGTGGCGGTCACGTCGTTGCATCTGCCATCCCGGCAGGGAGGATCCCGTGTTGTCATACCGTCGGACGCCGAAGAGTTTTCCCGAATCTGATCCAATATAGGCAAGATAGGTCGGCCCCCAGTCCCGACCATTGAACAACGATATATCGTCATTATTGTCGCCGTTGAAATTGATCACCTTGAGACGATCACGTCGTCGCATGGTCCAGATGCCTGGGATGGTTCCATAATATCGATCTGCAAGTCTCAGCCCGCCGCCTGTCGAGTTGTAGACCTGCAGGTGAACCTCGGACCAGCTGTTGCGGTTGAATACAATCAGGTCATCCCGGGAGTCGCCGTTAAAGTCGCCCACGTGGATGGTCTCATCACGCCCCATCTCCCAATTAGGCAGGAAACGGTCATACCGTCGGGTCATGACGAGCCCGTTTCCGGTGGATCTGAGCAGCCCAAGGTAGGGAACAGCCCAGTTTACGCCGTTATACACGGCCAAGTCGTCACGGCCGTCCCCGTCAAAGTCCAGTACTTGAAACTGGTCTCCGGGGCGCCGTTCCCACCCTGGAAGGTCCCCCTGGTATGCTCCGGTGAGTTTGAATCCGTCGCCCTCTGATCTCATGAAAGCGACGTATGGGTCTGGCCATGTGGAATGATTTATAATGTAGAGGTCGTCCTTGCCGTCCCCATTGAAGTCCCCGGGGAGGAGGATATCGGCTTCACGGCCTCGCCAGAAGAGTCCTCCATTCCGCATGTAATCGGTCTGGAACCATGTCGGTTTCAGGACTCCAGTAACGTTCCGTGGCGGTGCATTTGTAATGGGGTCATCGGCTCCGACATCCCTGTCACCGGCGAGAAACAAAGCAAATTGGCGCCCGTCCTGAATGAGGACATCACTCCGGCCGTCGCCGTCAAAGTCTCCGACCACGTTTTTCCTGAAATCGGCACTCTGGAAGGGGCGGAACTGTTCCCTGACGTTGGTATAACCCACCGGGTTGTGCAGCGGAGTATTGTTATTCATCCGGCCTACGAAACTTGGCCGAAAAATGCAGGAGGTCCATTGGTTCTGACCAATGGTGACTCCGGGAAACCGTCCAACATCCTGTGAGGTGTCCGCTACATGCGCTTGGGCGGTCGGAAGGGGTCGCCAAGAAGGAACCCACGAGTTCCATTTGAGGCTTGATCTGACTGTATTGATGGTCTGGTTGGGCGCTCCAGGCTCACCACCTGTGTAACACCCGCAGGCAGTATTGCAGGTGTACTCATCTCCCAGCCCTCCGGGGTTGTGACCGAACTCGTGCGCAATGGTTCCCCAGTTTCCGGGCCGAAGGGTTACGGCAAAGTGCGAGCCCCTAGCGCATCCGCCCTGCCCGGTGGTGTTCAGGGCCACAATTACGAAGTCCGCCTGAGGGCACAGGCTGTCCGTGATGTTGGAGATCAGGTTCTCCGTGTTGGGCCCGGGCTCCATCCAGCACCGGTTCCAGTCGGCACTGTAACGGTATTCAAGTGCGGTGCTTACGGGTGTAATAATCGCCCCGGGATTCGCCGAAGAATTCTGCGCCACCGTTGTGATGCCGCTTGCCTCGGAAAACGTGTTGATACGGAAAAGGTTAATCCCGTTGAGGATCGCTGGGTGAATGTCGCGGGTTTCGAGAGTGTCAATGATCCTGTCTGCAACGAAATCATTGTAGGCAGTCTGATCGGCAACTGTATCGGCAAAGCCGTCGCCGATCACGGCGATGTTGAACTTGGTGCCATTGGAACCACTGCGGTGCAGAGTGGTCATGGTGGGAGCCTTGCTGGCGGCCTTGGGACGGGGAGTCGGCTGATCCAGAGCGGCGATAATGGATGCTTCTGGCAAGGTTTCAACAAGCTTGAATGCCGATGGGTTCTGTGCGATGTTCTCAGGAGTCAGAAGACCATCTGATCTCAGGTCTCCGGTATTGATGACTTGAAGAATTCGTATGCGGGATCCTTTCAGCCCCTCCCTGAGGTTTTCGCCCCGCAACGGCACCGTAAGACGAATGGTCCCCGTGTCAGCGAGCTGAAAACCGTGAGAGCCACCTCCAGGCGGAAAATAGATCCGCTCATTGCGGGGGTCCTCAAAGGGCCATAGGTGGTGAAATGCCCCAGTCGCGTCCTCCACGGAAAGCACATAGGATCCGTCGGTCGGAATATTGAATGGAGCTGCGGTCAGTCCGCTGCCAGCCTGTTCTTGCGCGTTCTCAATCCGGAATCGCTGTCCGTCGTATGCGAGGCGCAGGCGGAGATGAATTCCAGTTTCCACAGAGACTTCATTCTGGAGGTCGAGCTTGTCTCTGAAAGGAATGTCCCGATTGAATTTCATGTCGAACGTTCCGGGCTGCGGTGGATTGTTTACTTGTTCCGGAACCACCGTGATGTTGTCCCCCTTCCATCCGTCCTCAATTCTTCCTGTGGCTTCGTCACCGGGAAGTTCTATCGGGTTGCCCTGATCTCCACGATTGGGAGTAAAGGTTGAAATGACGGTGTCCTTTGCGACCGGGGGGCTCTGTAAGCGGAGGCCAATTCTTTTGCCGAGGGACTCTAGGTCGCTGGCGATATACAAGCCCGGCTTAAGGGAGATCGGTTCCGTCGGAGGAATGGTAGCCTCATTCTCTGGGTCGTAGTCTAGGTAGGCCATGGTAGGTGCTTCTCCGAGGGCCAGATGGAGTGCCATGAGAAGCTCGGATGCCTTTGCGCCTTCTTCCCTCACATTCAGGCTGATCTCGCTTGCCGTTCTGCGGGCTGTAATTCGGGGAGGCTCGACAACTACCCTGAAGAACCCTTTCTCCGGAAGATCTGCAATTGGCAGTGAAAGAGGCGTTGTTCGGTCAAAAGCAATTGTTGGGGGGCCCCAATCGGTCCATTTGTTTTCAAGATCCGGCGAGTATTGAACGATAATACGCTGCAAGGGTTCACCCCGAACCTCAATGTCCAGAGGAGTGGAAGAATTTTTCAGACCACTACCACCGGAGAATATGACCGTTGGCGCTTTCTGGGCCGTGACGGTGGAAAAACTGCCAATCAGGATCGGAACAATAAGGGCGAATGGTTTTTTTGCGATCATGACTAACAGAGAGGGAGTCTTTGCACAGAATTCTCCCGGTTCAGGTATTTCAAGAATATTCGGGTGCCGATTTGCACCCCGCTTGTCAGCGAAGCTGGAAAAGGTTTTAAGATGCTTCGAAAGGCCGAGCGCTGGATCAGGTGGCGACTAGATGCAGCTGGAGCGTTGAAATAAATGAGTAGGGCAGGCGGCCGGCAGAAGAATGATGCGAGTGGGTGTTCGGTATCGTGTAGAATTCATTAGTTCCCGCGCAGGATGCAGCAGGCTCCGTGCCGGGCAGGAAGCTATTTCGCTTTAATACTGCAATTGCAGAGCCCTCTTGGGAGGGATGGAAGGGAGGTGCGTTTGTGTGAATCGGGACAGATCCATGTTTTGCGCGTGGCCTTGCCACGTCCTGTAAAGAGAACGGATTGCAGAAATACCTTCGATGGAGAGAGTCTCCATAAATTCGAATGGCCCTGATTGAATTATTGTCAGACTGTTCTTCCTGGATGGACGCAGTAAAGAGCCCCCGAGGCAGGAAGATCAGGGGACGGTTGAGACAACTGACCAGCGGATTACGAGCCTTGCCTGCCCTCGGCTGGGTGCCATGTCAACTTCTGGCGGGTGAACTGCCGGTGGCGAATTTGCAGGCCTTTCACGAGGACATTGCGCCGGTGCTGAAGCGGGCCTGCGTGCATTGCCATGGACCGAAAAAGCAGAAGGGCAAATTCCGGGTGGACACCTTGAATCCTGACTTGCTGGAAGGCGGGGACGTGAAGTGGTGGCTGGAGGTGTTCGATGTGGTCAGCAACGGCGAGATGCCTCCAGAAGATGGAGAGGTGCACCTTGCAGGGACTGAACGCGCCTCCGTTGTCGATTGGCTTTCGAGCGAACTCCATAAGGCCTCTCTCCTGAGGCGTTCCGAAGAGGGGCGCTCCTCTTTCCGCCGTTTGACTCGCTATGAGTATGACTATGCCCTTCGGGACCTGCTGGGACTGGATTATTCGCTGATCGACCGGTTGCCCCCCGAGACGGCCTCGGAGGATGGGTTCAAGAACAGCTCTGAACTGTTGCAGATGTCCGCCATGCAGTTCCAGTTGTATCGTGAGATCAGCCTGAAGGCGCTGCGTCGGGTTGTTGTGACCGGGGAGAAACCCAAGCCGGTCCGGTATGTCTTCCCCCTCGAGAATCTGTTTAACAAGACATCGTCGTCCAAAAAGGCACAGGTCTTTCATCGAGACTCGGACAGTTACCCGAAGCAGCGCAGGCGTCAGCACCTGTTCCAGCGTGCGACGGGGAGAGGGGTTCCGTTTTCGGGGGGCAGCTATAAGCCGCTTTCCCATTCAGAAGAGGACCCGGGGGCGCCTTCCCCTGCAGTCTACATGGAGCTTCCGCGTAACGCTGAATGGAAAGTGGGCCTGGACCGCTTTCTTCCGGATGAGGGCACGATGCGTGTCAGTATCCGGGCGGCGCGCTCCACGGAAGAGTTGCCGGGAGATGTCGCTCTCCGGCTGGGCTTCAGTGCCCATACAAGCAATAATGCGAACTTCTCGAATGTCATCAGTCAGGAGGATGTGGTCGTCAAGGCGCCGGCGAGCGCACCAGAGTTTGTCCACTTCGACATTCAACTGGCGGACATTCAGCGCAATCCATTCAGGAAACTGGAAACCACGTTCCCCCGGCGGGATGAGTTCCTGCATATCCGGAACGTTACTTCGGTTGACGGGTTGCACGTTCAATTCGATCACGTGGAAATCACGGCGCCGTTCCATGAGCAATGGCCTCCACTGGGGCACAGGGTGATTTTCTTTGAGAGCGGGAATCGTGCGAATGAAGCGGTGTATGCGCGTGAAGTCCTCGGGAAGTTCATGGAGCGGGCCTGGCGGCGGCCGGTCCAGGGCGCAGAAGTGGATCGTTTTCTGAGCCTGTTCGCGGAATACCGGCCCCAGTTTGAGTCAATGGAAGAGGCAATGGTGGAAGTGCTGGCCACGGTGCTGGCTCACCCGGAATTCCTGTATCTGCGGCAGGGAGAGTCAGCCAGGGGCCGGCAGGAGATCAGCCAATATGAATTCGCAAGCCGACTGGCAGTTTTTCTTTGGTGCAGCATTCCCGATGCAGAGTTGCTGGAACTGGCGAAAACCGGCTCGCTGCGCGAACCTTCGATTCTGCGCGCTCAAGTTGAGCGCATGCTGGCGGATCCCCGCGCCCGCCGGTTCTCGCGTCACTTCGTGGGGCAATGGCTCGGGCTGGATGGTCTGCAGAGTGTGGACCACATCTCTGATGAAGGGTTGAAGACGGCGATGGCGGAAGAGCCGGTGGCATTTTTCCGGGACGTCCTGTCCCGCAATGGGAGCGTGATGGATTTCATTGACTCAGACTACGCCGTCATCAATTCCAGGCTGGCGAAGCATTATCGGATCCCGGACGTTCATGGGGTCGATTTCCGCCGGGTCCCCATTGGAAGAGAGAACAACCGGGGAGGGATTCTTACTGGTGCCGGGGTGTTGGCGATGAATTCTGACGGGAAGGATTCGCATCCTCTCAAGCGGGGAGTTTGGATGCTGGAACGTCTGCTTCATGATCCGCCACCGCCCCCTCCGCCGAATGTGCCGGAGGTAGACCTTGCTGACCCTGAAATAGCCAAGATGACCTTGAAGGAGCGTATTGCGGACCATCGTGACGATCCCGCGTGCTATTCCTGTCACGCGCGAATTGACCCGTGGGGAATCGCCCTTGAGAACTATGACGCGATGGGGATTTTCCGCGCCTCCATCAAGGGTAAGCCGGTTGATGCCACCGCGGAACTGTTCAACAAGGAGACCCTGGCTGGAATCGATGGATTGAAGGAATACCTGCTCGCGGAAAGGCGGGATCAGTTTACCCGTGCGATGACATATAAGCTCACGGGGTATGCCCTCGGACGGCACTTGACGTTTGCTGATCATGCAGACCTTGGCGAGCTGACGAGGGAATTCAGGGAAAAGGGGAATCGTCTTCGTGATCTCGTGCATTTACTGGTCCGAAGCCGAATTTTTAGCTCTGAATAGAAAGTGCGAAGAGGTAAACTCATGCGAATGAGCGGGTTTGACAAACAAGGGGTAAGCCGCAGGAGATTTCTGCGGGGGACAGGCGTCGCCCTGTCCCTGCCGTGGCTGGAGACCTTCGCAGGGGAGGACCGGAAGGGTCGGGCGGTTCCGAAGCGTTTTGTCAGCATCTATCATCCCGATGGAGTGGGCGTTCCGCTCCGTGAGGATCCGGCCTGGAAGGACTGGAGTTGGTTTCCGCACGGCGGCGAAAAAGATTTTCAGCTGACGAAGGTGCTCGATGTTCTGGAGCCCTTGCGTCGTGATATCACCATTTATTCGGGTCTTTCTCATCCTGCGGTACGACGTGTTCACGGCCACTCCAATGCCGATCAGTACCTGACCGGAGCCGACACCAAGGGGCACGGTCCCTACAAAAACTCCATCTCGCTGGACCAGGTGTATGCCGAGCATGTGGGTGCTGCCACCCGGCACGCCTCGATGGTTCTGTCCACCAATGGCGGGGTCGGAGGGCCCCGTGGGGCTCAAACCCAATCCTTCAATCGTGAGGGGCGCCCGATCCCGGCAATGAGCAAGCCGAAGGAGATTTTTGACATGCTTTTCGTTGCTGACGGCAAGGAAGCCTCTGCACGGCTTGCCCGGAGTAAGAGCGCGCTTGATCTCCTGATGGAGGATACCCGTTCGCTTGGACGTAAACTCTCCAACGGGGACAAGGATACTCTCCAGCAGTATCTCGATTCCGTGCGGGATACCGAGGTCAAACTGGCCAAGGCCCGACGTTGGCTGGATAAGCCCCTCCCGGAGGTGGAGTCCTCCCATCTGCATCTGGAATCCGGCCCGGCTGATGCCAGGCAGTATTTCCAGACCATGTATGACCTCATTTACCTCGCCTTTCTGAGCGATTCTACCCGCGTCGCGACCTTTCAGCTGGGTCGGGAAAACGGGGGTGGGCCGCACGATCTCCTTTCCAAGGCAGTGGGACTGGGCGGGGCTCATGGCCTGACCCATTCAGTCAAAAAGGAGAACGGCTGGAAGAATCTGGGTACTTACAATCGCTACCAGATGGAGGAATTCGGGCGTTTCGTGAATAAGCTCAGAAACACGAAAGAGCCTACTGGGAACGGCAACATGCTCGACAACACGCTTGCGATGCACGGCTCAGCCTCAAGCAGTTTCCATCTTTCCCGGAACTATCCGATTGTCTCTGCCGGGGGGAAAAACCTTGGCTTCCAGAACGGCCGCTATCTCCAGTATGTGAACCTGCTTGAAGACGGCAGCCTGCCTGGCGCGGGTGTTGTGAGTGACTCCGGGTGGAGGGGCAATGCCAGGGAGGAGGATCGCCCGCTGGCACACCTGTTTGTCTCCATTCTCCAGCGGCTTGGAGTGGAGACCGACACCTTTGCCGGTAGCACGGGCACGCTTGAGCGAGTGTAGCCCCGCGATTGGTGCTGCGATCGCACTTGGCGTGCAACCAGACAGGCGACCATGGCCTCCTCGAAGGCGAACACGGCATGTTGGACAAGCGCGCCGTTCACGAAGGCTCGTTCCTGTGAGGATCTAACGGGATAAATCTAGAATTACAGGGCTAACACCATGGCTTCCCCGACAGCCACAAGCCCCCGTGCCTGCCAAGGGGAAACGCCAGCGCAGGCAGCGTTGGACGGAAGTCAATTCACTATAAGCGCTAATTATTCTTCGCCCGCGGTAATCAACGATCGGAAGAAACGTACCTCGGAGTTCTGCAACAGCTCCAGCACGACCAACTCAGATTGCCCGCCAACAGGAGTAATCGAGCTGATCCGGTAGTCTCGGTTTTCAATCGCAGGTTCCCAATCGCCCTCCTGCAAGGAATTCGATACTTGCAGGACACTTTCGATTCCGAGGGGAAAGCGGATACGCCTGTAGCGCATTTCGATCCGTCCGCTGGGATGAGTTACTACGACCGGAAGATTTGGATTTGCACGCGAATCGCTGGGGTCCTGATCGTAGTAGAACTCGGCCAGATTGATCAGGCTGTCACCATCATCGTCATCAGTGAGGGCGCCCCCTTTGAAGCCGTTTTCTTCCAGCCACTGCCTGTAGGACAGCCTCGGGAGGATTTCAATACGCCGCGATGCGGTATTATTGGTTTCTACTAGCTCATCAACTGCTCCAAACTCATCAAGAATAGTGCCAAGAAAGTAGTTTCCCGGTTCGATGTCTTCGGGAATTCTGGTTCCAGAAGAGATGACCGCCTTCCTCGCCTCGCCGACCGGAATGCCACCAAAAAACTCCCGCCCGCCAATCAGCAGGCGGTCGGAAATCTCAATGAGCGGGTCCCGCGAAAGGTAGAGTCCCAGCGGCGCTGGGCTTACATGATCCGCATTGCCGTCATTACGCAGGAGAAGGGAAACCTGATGTCCGATCTGTTCTCCTTGGTGGGCCCGCCTCGGGGCATGAAAGGAAGCCACCAACAGATCTGGCTTCCGTAGGCGTGGATCAATTTCGAAAACAGCTACAACCCTTTGGTTTCCGCTGATCTCAAATTTGTAGGGGTTATCCTTAGAGAGAATATTGCCCTTCCCGTCCCGCCATTCGAGAAAGACATAATCAGGATTAGGGGCCGCAAACGGAGCCGCGATCTCCCCGGCATTGTAGCAATCCAGCAGGTCTTCTACCGCGCCCGCTCCCGCAGGTTCGACGCGGGGATCAACCACCCAGAATGGATTCAGGAATTCCATACGTGGGGACTCGGACGGGTTGAACAAGCCGCCCCGATAAATAACGCGCCCCTGGATTTCGCCTCCTTCCTTTGGCAGGAACTCTGTATCAAACGTCCCATCAGGCAAGGTCCGGAACTTCTCCCATTGAAAACGGCCGGAAGGGTAGACCAGTTCCAACTCGAGCTCCTGATGAGCCATTGGGGGGGTAGTATCGCCACGCAGGAAGAATTTCTTCTTCTGGCCCTCTCCAGCCGTCCCTGTTTCCAGGACGACCTTCCCCTGGATATCGGTCGGCACGGAAGGGAAAACCTTATAAGTGACTCCGCCGATCGGGATGCGGCCGTGTCCCGGAGAGTTAAGGAATCCCTCTAGGTGAAAGATTTCCTCGAAGCGCTCTTTTTTCTCAATGCCTCCCGCCTCCCGATCGTCCTTGTAAAACTCTAGTCCACCTGCCCCATTCGGGGACGGCGTCAGGTAAACGGAGTCATCAACCAGGAGGGTGGCGTTCCGAATGACAGATCCTCGCTCCGGTAAGATAAAATACTTTTCGTCGAAAACCACGGACATGCCGGTCGGCAAGCCTCGCGCCTCGAGCTCTATTTCGAGATCCCGGTCAAAAGGATTGAAGACCTCCACCCGGAATTTTTCAGGTCTCCATGGGCTGCTTGAAGTTGGATGGAAGGCATTTACATTTTCCTGGGCACCATTGTTGGAGGGAGTGAGGTCGCCCAGCGGGGCGTTCCAACGGAAGACTTCCGCCTTCACACAGGTATGCTCGCCCACTTTTGGATTCCATCCAAAACTGAAGATCTTGCTACCACCTGCTGGGATATTCTCTGGCGCACTGAGTGGTAGCTCGGACCAGCCACCAGTATCTCCCAATCCTCCCGGCGTGTTTACCTGGCAGCGAATCTGCACGTCTGTTGCATCCACTGTTCCTGAGTTGGTTACGAGGACACGGATCCAATTCAAAGGTTTGTTGTCGTTATCTGCCGGGTTGTAGGTCGCGGACCACCGTGCAGGTTCGCCGTTGTCTGGCAGTGGGACATTGGACAGGGCGCTTTCGGTTTTGTCTCCGTGTTCAATCCAGATGTCAGGAGATTCGTACGGAGGAGCTCCCCATGGGGCAATACGCAGATCGAGGAAATCATCCTGTTCCCTCGTTACATCGACAAGGTAGGTTACTGCATTGGGATTCGCTGCTGGCCCGGAAATTTGTCCAGTCACGTCTATCTCAATGCCGGCGTAGCCCGGATAGGCCGCCGTAAGGTCGATGTCTTGGCTGGGCGAAAGGTCGAGTACTGGTCGCACGTTTCCTGGTAGCACGTGGAAGCTACTAGTTAACGGTTGATCGGTCAGCGGGTGTGCGAGATTCCGCGAACTGATCTTGAAGTAGTCGAAGTTTTTTCTGCTGATTGCATCTGAAATCAGAACTCCACCCTTAAATCCTGAAGCTGGATCCGGCGGGAAGACCTGGCTGAAGTTTGCCCCTTCCTGCCGGTTCTGGACGAGCAGGAAGTGATCGTTGCCAGCCGCTCCAAGGCCCAGGGGCAGCTTAATGGTTTTGGCGACCTCGTAGCCTGCCGGAACGGTAGCACCGAGGTTCAGGTCGTAGGAATCCCCCGGATAATCGATGGGGGTGAGCGCATAGCTCCGGGTTTCCGGTCCGAAGACGGCCGGTTCCGCGAAGGTTGCGACGTGACCACCGCTCTCAGTCACCCAATTGGAATCAATTACTTTCATCCAAGCTCCGGGGTGATTGAGCGTTGAATTATGCATGATGTCCCAGTCCTTAAAGTACTCCAGATTAGGATCATAGTTTCCTCCGCTGTTGTCGTAGATGTCCGGGAACCCAATATGGTGACCGGTTTCGTGAGCAATGACGCCTTCTTGTGTTGATTGATAGACGATCTGCAGGTCACCGTATGTCTGATATTTATAGGTGTAAGCACCGTTCGTTATTCCACAGTCGATATGCCGCGAGCTCGCCCCACCGCGTTTTCCGGTGACATCGAGGAAAATGACGACGTAGGCATGGATGTGATCCAGCTGACTGCTGAATATCCCATCAAGCAGTGCTTCATTAGCTGCAGTGATCGGGGTATTGGGAATGAGGTCCGGACCATTTGGTGGACGGGTCAGTTCATTCAGGAGGTAGGCTGCGATGGCCTGTCCGGCAATAAGTCTTCGGTCCCCTTTTACGGTGTTTCTTTTCGCCGACGTCACAACTCCGACTGTTTCGGTCACGACGTCGAGGCCCCATTGGTCGAGCGAGACCGTGCCGGTCTCAGAGAAATTGATTTCAGCGATTGTGGCACCTGCAGCCGGGGTGATGGTAAAAAGCAATTCGCTCCCGACGTCTGTAATATTGCCCCGGGTGACATCAGTCCCATGGGCTGCGACGAGGGCGGCGCTATCGTTGTACGTCGCCGCGGGAAAGGACCAAGTGAAGGATTCGTTAGATCCATCCTCATACTCAACGGATACCTCCAATGCATCCCCGGCCGCGAACGTGATTGGAAAATCACTCCCGTTGGTCTCGATCTCTCCGGAGCCCAGGTCGATATCCGGGTCGTCAAGAGCCAGGCCCTCCAGAATTTCCGCATCCGACTGACTGGTGAGAATGCTGACAGCGGTTCCCTCTCGAACGTGACGTTCGCCTACTTCAAAGTGCACTCCGCCAGGTCCCACGCTACATGCTAACTTGTCCCCTACATTGAGCTGATTCGCGATCAGAGTTTGCAAATCCATCGCAGAGTATGGAGAAGCAGCTGAGCTGAACTGGATTACAATGTCAGTCTCGTCACTGGAGGAAATATGCAGCCGAATGACGAGCTGTCCGTCCGGAAGGTCCACCGGAGTGGTCAATGATCCACCTTTAAGCTCAACGCTTTTAAACGCCGGACGGAAGTAGAAATCCTCTTCCCTGGGCATTTGGTAGTAGCGGTCCAGAAGCTGGTAATTCAGCGTCAGCTTCCCGTATGAGGCCTCTTCCCAGAACTTGGACTGTATGTCCATGCGATTATCCAAGGTATTCCAGAGATTTGGATTAGCTGGATCGTAGTTAATAACGAGATTGTTGCTCGGATCAAATGGAGAGGAAGCGGTAACGACAGGTATAACAAGCATGTTATAAATTCCGGCAGCCGCAGTCATGTGGTTTCTAACCGTGCTTCCCGAGGGCGGCTCACCACCTGGAAATACATGGACTTGCTGGGCTGTGAGGGGTGGCAGCGCAATACCCGGGCAGATGAACATAAGGGTTGTCATCCGTTTAAGCTGAAAATGCTTATTAAGAAGGTTCTTCATTGTTTGCTTATGGGGTTATCTGCGGACTTGTTTTTATTTTTCTGGTTCGTTTCCGAGTCGGATTTCCCCCGGGTCATGACCTCGATCGCTTTAGTAATGAGCGCAGGGTCCAGCTGCGAGTTCCGTGCCATCCATGCAAGATTCAGTTTTTCATCGAGAAGAAACACGGAAGGAAGTTTGTCCACGTCGTAGAGATGGGCGATCGCGCGCTTTTGGTCGAAGCGAAGAGGATGCTTGTTGCCGGCTTTCTTGTAGTTGGCGGCAATCAGTTGCATGGTTCCCCGCTTGGTGACGTCGATGAGTAATACCCCGACCTCGCCAAGCTGAATTTTGGTTAGGGCAGGCAGTTGCTGAACTTCGGTTTTGGAAAGAAAGATAAGTAGCAATCCCTGCTTGCCCTTGAATACCTCCCAGGAGGTGTGGATCCTGCGTTCGTTCGGAGCCGAGAATGCCGGAGCGGGTGCCCCAATTTCCAAATGAGGACTATTGGCCGGATGCGCAGCAGCGTCCTGCCCGAGAATCAGGCCGGCAAGCATGATGGACGAACAAACAGGTAACAGACAGGAGCGAGCTATCTCGCTTTGCTCTAGCGCTGTAATTCCCCTTCCGGGAAGGCACGAAATGCTATGAAAAGTCTTAGAAAAGAACCACAAGAGCACTGTTTCGGAAGGTAGGCATCGGCAATTTTAAGTCAATCAGTAGTAGGGACCCGGAGGGAATAGTCCAGCTACGTGAGATTTGCCATGTGTCCCCCAAGGTCCGTTGCTGCTCTTGATCCTTTTGGAATAAACCTTAATAAGAAGCTAGGTCGACTACCTGTATTCCTCGTATTTGGTCCCAAGAACATGCGTCCCTTGTCCGGTTTACTACGGGGCATGAAGGGCACAAACCATAGTCTTTAAGAGATTTAGAAAGAAATGAGGTAAAGCCAGGCAACGCGTTTGGCGAAACTGTGATATCGACCCCGCAGCCCCCGCACGCCCTTGCGGTGGGGGTGGCACTTTTTGTGTGGGTTGTGCCCTCCTGTCAGGGGCACCTCGTTCCCCGAAAAAACAGTAACCAGAACAGTAACCACGGGCCAAATGGTCCAACGTGGGAGAAGGCCGCGGGGCTCCTAACAACCTCGAATAGAGGAACATACCGGGAACAGGACTCGAACCTGCACGTCCT
>CAWWCX010000056.1:0-14596 GCA_963935445.1 uncultured Roseibacillus sp. | reverse complement strand
CACACTGCATATCGTCGGCAGCGTCAGATGTGTATAAGAGACAGGGTCAGCGTGGACCGCGGATTCTATACGACCCCCTTCGAGCTCACCCTGACCCCCAGTATCCCGGGCTCGGTCATCCACTACACGCTCGATGGCAGCAAACCCACCACCTCTTCGGGATCCATCTACTCCGGACCGATCACCATGTCGGAAACCACCACCCTGCGGACGATTTCGTATCTCCGGGGCGGCGACGGCCCGCAGTCCGTCATCCGGACCCATACCTACATCTTCGCCAACGACGTCATCACCCAGAACGTGATGTCATCTGCCATTACCGGACATCCCTCCTGGGGTCGACGCATGCTGAGATCACTTCTCACCCTGCCCACCGTCTCGCTGGTGAAGACAGGTGGAATCTCCACCTCCGAGTCCGAAACCTCGATGGAACTGATCTTCCCCGATGGCACCACCGGCTTCCAGGTCGACTGCGGAGTGGAGCATTTCGGTGGCCACAGCATCAACTCTCCGAAGAAGAGCATGCGCCTCAGTTTCAAGAAAGCCTACGGGCCGGCTCGCATCAATTACGACTTCTTCGGCGGAGAGGCCGCGACCATATTCGACCAGATCATCCTTCGCTCCGGCTCCCATGACACATGGTTCTGGACGCACCCGAGCGGACACGGTGGGATTTTCATCCGCGGCCGCTGGGCCTTCGATCGTCAACTCGAGGCCGGAAACGTCGCTCCGCATGGACGATGGGTGCATGTCTACATCAACGGAACCTACCATGGGATGCATCACCTCATGGAACGTCCCAATGCCGCCTTCATGGCCTCCTACTTCGGCGGAGACAAGGAGGACTACGAGGCTCTCAATGCAGGCAGTCCGATCAACGGCAACAAGAGCACGTGGAACGCGATGAAGTCCGTTCTCAACGACTACCAGCAGCTCAGGAACTACATGGACGTCAAGAATTATGCCGACTACATGCTGCTCCAGTTCTACGGCGGCAACGACTGGGACTGGAACACGTCCCAGAACTGGTCCTCCGCCAGCCGCAAGGCCCCTAACGCATCCTACAAGTTCTTCGCGTGGGACAGCGACGTCCTGATGCGCACCACCCTGAATGCCAACGTCATCAACCGTGGTGGCCCCGAGAACCTCTGGAGCAGCATCAGGAATCACGAGGAGTTCAAGAGACTTCTCGCCGACCGGGCGCAGAAGTTCTTCTTCAATAATGGCATGCTGACCCGCGACCGGGTTCTCACCCAGCTTGATGAACTGGCAGCTCGCATCGATATCGCCATCATCGCCGAGTGTGCCCGGTGGGGTGGCGGAAGCTACACCCCGAGCACCTGGGCAGGGGAACTCAGCGAGATAAAGAGCGACCTTGTAGAGCAACGTACCGAGGTCGTGGTGGCCCAACTTCGTGCGGCAGGCATGTTCCCCGCCTTCGACGCCCCGCTGTTCAGTCAGTTCGGGGGTCAGGTCCCCCCGGACTACAGGCTCACTCTCTCCCTCGCTTCCAATGCCAGCGGCGGCCAGATCTTCTACACGACGGATGGCTCTGACCCCGCCGGCGAAGCCCTTCCCCCCAACAGCATCGAAACCGTGCTCTGCGATCAGGGTGCGCCCGCCAGGGCCCTGATCCCCTCCACGACCAATGGCGGAAACCTGCTGGGCGACCTCTGGAAAGGCGGCGAAGAGCCCTTCGATGATTCTTCCTGGCTGAATGGCACGACGGGAATCGGTTACGACACCGGCAGCGACTACGACGCCCTGATCGGCCTGGACGTGCAGGCCATGCGCAGCGAGAACGGCTCGGCCTTCGCACGCGTCCCCTTCTCCCTAACCGCTGAGCAGCTGGCTGCCATCGATCAGCTGCGTCTCGACATGAAGGCCGAGGACGGCTTCGTGGCCTATCTCAACGGGGTGAAGGTCGCCAGTCTGCAGGAGCCTTCTTCCCTCGACTGGGACTCTCTCGCGGACGGCGCCACAAGGGACTCGGATGCCATCCAGTTCGTGGCGCACAATCTCTCTCCCTTCGTCGGGGAGCTGAGAGTCGGCACCAACATCCTCGCCTTCCAGCTTCTCAACCAGAGTGAAGGCAGCAGTGACATCCTCTGCATGCCCCGCCTCGTCGGCATCACGTTCCCGGATGCCCCGGGCGATGAGAACGGCGGCCAGCTCTACACCGGCCCGATCACACTCAACAAATCCGGCCTGATCCGCACACGCGTACAACGCAACGGTGAGTGGTCCGCCCTCGACGAGGCCTTCTTCTATGTGGACGCCCGGGCTCCCCGGCCCGGCGACCTTGTTGTCTCCGAAATCAATTACAACCCTCAGGGTGCCGACGACGCTGAGTTCGTGGAATTGCGGAACGTCAGCACCGCAAAACTCATCCTGGACGGACTGCAGTTCAATGATGGTTTCTCCTTCACCTTTCCATCCCAAACCGTGCTGGCGCCAGGTGCGTCCACGGTGGTGGTGGGCAACGAAAGCGTCTTCGCGGGCCGATATCTCGATCCCGGGTCTCCCTGGTTCGCGGGAGCGCCACAGGTTGCGGGCACCTTCACGGGCGCCCTCGACAACGGCGGTGAAATCCTGGAACTGCTGGATGCCGGGGGCGGGGAACTGCTTCGCTTTGCCTACAACGACTCAGGAAGCTGGCCGGGGCGTGCCGATGGGCGGGGAAGCTCCGCTGAACTGGAAGACCTCGCGGACCTGCCAACGGCCCAGCCTGAACTCAATGCCTTTCTGGCCAACGGTGAGCGCTGGCGGCCATCCAGCGAATACCATGGTTCGCCCGGGCGGGATGGCGCAGGGCCCGACAACCGAGTCGTCTTTAACGAACTGCTGTCACAACCCGGGGCCGGCCAGCTCGACTGGTTTGAACTCGTCAACACCACCCCGGGCACCTTGAGCCTCGGTGGCTGGTTCCTCTCCGATGACAGCGCCAACTACAGGAAATACGAGATCCCGGCCGACACCAGCCTGCAGGGAGGAATGTTCCTCCTTTTCGATGAGGGTGACTTCAATACCGGAGCCGGCCTCGTTGACTTCACCCTCGAGGGGAATCGAGGGGATGATCTCTATCTCCTGGAGGCGGACTCTTTCGGAAATCTCGTCCGCTTCGTGGACCGGGTGGAATTCGGGGCTGCCGCGGAGAACGAGTCCTTCGGTCGCTGGCCCGATTCCTCCGGCAATCTCTTTCCCATGCTCACGCAGACGCCCGCGGCACCCAACGACGCCGCTGGCAACTCCGTCCGCGTTGGATCCGTAGTGATCAGTGAAGTCATGTACAATCCGTCTGGTTCACCGGATAATGGCTTCGAGTACATTGAAATCTGCAACGCCGGACCCGTGATCGAGGAACTCGCCAACTGGAGCCTGCGCGGGGAAGCAGATTACGATTTCTCCGCCGGGGCTCTCGCTCCGGGCGACGTCCTCATCATCGTCGGCTTCGACCCCGACAATGATCTCGCCTCGAGGGACTCCTTCCTCGGAACGTATCCCAGCGCAACCGCCGCCCAGCTCCGTGGCCCATGGTCGGCCGGGTTTGCCAACCTTCTCGACAACGGAGGCGCCGCCATCCGCCTGGAACGGGCAGGCCGCCTCGTCAGTCCGCCCGGTGAGTCCCCGTTTTATCCCGCTCTCTTCGAGGATGCCGTGATATTCAATGACACCGCCCCCTGGCCGACCTCCCCGGACGGCTCCGGCCCTTCGCTCACCCGGATCAGTCCGGCCATCTACGGAGACAACCCCGCCAACTGGCAGGGTGACGACCCAAGCCCCGGAATTCACCAGACTTCCACCACCCCCTATTCTGCATGGGCTGCAGCCTCCGGGCTGGGGGCCGGTCCCGGGGCCCACCCCTTCTCCGACTTCGAGCAGGATGGTATTCCAAACCTGCTGGAGTTTGCCCTCGGATCAGACCCCACCACCCGGGACCTTGCGCTCCTCCCGCAACCGGGCATGCAGGCCGTGGAAGTGGATGAGCAGACCTCCGAATACCTTACTCTCACCTACCGCAGGAGGCGGGACACCCCTCCCCTGTCCTACACCGTCGAGGTGAGCAGCGACCTCAGCGACTGGCAGCCAACACCTCATCAAATCGGCCCCCCGTTGGACAATGGGGACGGAACGGATTCCATTACCGTGCGCGACCTGCAACCCATCGCCTCAGGGGTGCGCCGCTTCATTCGGCTCGCCGTGACGGAGCAGTAACCCGAGGGCGACGCCCCCGCTACCTTGAAGAAGGCGAACTGCCGCCTGCACTCACAGTCCGCCTTCCCGGAGCCGCTGTTCCCGCCATTCTTTCCGGTCGAAGCCCAATCCGGGAGCGCCGGCAGCTGTACCCCCGGAAAATCCCAGGGTCGAGCCCGGCCTCAGCCCCTTGGAGAACAGCCCGGCACTCCGTTTTATCCAAGTTTTTGCTGCATCCACTGCCAGCCCTTGTGATTAAACCCCCGCGTGCAACTCGACCACCACCATCACCTCGCTTACTGCACCAACATCCACCCCGCCGAGACCTGGGAGGAAACCCTGAACGCTCTGAAGGAGCATACCCTCAAGGTGAGGGACCGGGTCGTTGACTCAGGCACGCCCTACGCCATCGGGCTGCGACTCTCCGCCCTCGCGGCCCGGGAGTTGCTGGAGGGCGATCGTCTCCCGGCCTTCCGGGACTGGCTCGCCCGGGAGAACTGCTACGTATTTACCATCAACGGTTTCCCCTACGGGGCCTTCCACGGCACCCGGGTCAAGGAGAACGTCTACCGCCCCGACTGGTCCACGCAGGACCGCCTCACCTACACCTGCCAGCTTTTCGAGATTCTCGCCCAGCTCGCGCCTGCCGGCAGGGAAGGTTCTGTCTCGACGCTCCCCGGGTCCTTCAAGGCCTTCCAGGCCGACGAGGCCCTCCTTTTCGCCAACCTCGAGGCATGTGCCCGACACCTCGACGCCCTCTCCGAGTCCTCCGGCCTCGACCTCCACCTCGGGCTGGAACCTGAACCGCTCGGCCACTTCGAAAACACCGAGGACACCCTCGCCTTCTTCGAACGGTTCCTTGCCCAGTCCTCGGAACGGGATCTTCTCCTGCGGCGGGTCGGCATCAATTACGACACTTGCCACTTCGCGGTTGAGTTCGACAACTGCCATCAGTCCCTCGATGCCTTTCGCTCCGCCGGCCTTCGCATCTCCAAGGTCCACCTTTCCAACGCTCTCGCCTTCGACCTCGATGACCCCGTCGCCGTCGAGGCTATCCGCCGCTTCGATGAACCAGTCTACCTCCACCAGCTCATTGCCAACCGGAAGCCACTCCTGCGCTTCCCCGATCTCCCCGAGGTCCAGCCAACCGCACTTGCCAACCTGCCCGCGGGCACCGAGGCGCGCGTCCACTTCCACATTCCCCTCTACTCCGAGCCCGCCACACCGCTGCGCTCCACCAAGTCCCATGTGAGCGATCTCCTCGCCTACCGCCGCCAACATCCAGACTTCTGCTCCCACTTCGAGATTGAGACCTACACCTGGGGCGTTCTCCCTGCCGAGCTACAGAAACCCATCGTCGATCAGATCGCCGAGGAATACCGCTGGACCCTTGCCCAGCTCTGAACAAGCTCCAGGAGCGGAACCATCCGCGCCTCCCAAGCCTCCTACCCCGTGCCAAGCACCCGTCAACGCCTTATCGATCTCCTGGCCATCGGACGTGTGGCCAACCTGCCCACCGTCTGGTCCAACGTCATGGTGGGCTACCTCCTCGCATGGTGCACTCTTCGTTACGGGTTTGCCGGCCCCGGATCCGGGGAATCATTGCTGAGGGAATGGGGCACACTGCTCACCCTTCTCATGGGCACCACCTGTGCCTATCTCTTCGGCACTTTTCTCAATGACTGGAAGGACGCAGCCTTTGACCGGGAGCACCGACCAGAGCGTGCCATTCCCAGCGGACGCTGGTCCTCGGGAACAATCCTCACCTTCGCCCTCCTCTTCGCCACAACATCCTGTGCCTGCTTTCTCTCACTCGGCACCAAACCCCTCGCGGCCGGGAGCGCTCTCCTGCTCTGCATCATCGTCTACACCGTCATCCACAAGAGCACCCCCTCGGCCATTATTCCAATGGGCCTGTGCCGGGCCCTCCTCTACGTCCTCGCCTTCCTCTCCGCCCCCGGCCAGGACTCCCCGGCCGGCTTTCGGCCACCGACGACAACGTTCCTCGGCCTCCTTCCCGAAAACACCTCTTTCACAATCGCCCTCATGGCCCTGGGCATCTTCACCTATGTCGCCGGTCTTACACTCGCTGCCCGCTTCGAAAGCCGTCCCGAGCAACTCCATTTTCCAAAAGCCTTCCTCTGGCTCCTCATCTTCCTCTGCTTTCTGACCCATACCTGGTGGTGGATCTGGCAGCGCCCTCCCTTTCTGGACGGCTGGCACCTTGCCCTCCCCGCCCTCCTCTGCCTCCTGCCGTTTCTCCTCTGGGTCGTCCGGGCGCTTTTCGTGCTCAAAAAATCCATTCCCGACTTTGTCTCCCGTGCTCTTGCCGGGCTCTGCCTCGTGGACCTTCTCGCCTACGCAGGCATAGCCGCCACCATCCGCACAGGCTGGGCAGCCCTCGATGCCAGCCCACTCTACCTCGCGCTCATTCCGCTCTCCTGCTTTCTCTTCGCCCTGCTGCTCCAGCGCCTCGCCCCCGCAACCTGATTTCGGCCAAGGTTTCTTCCGTGAACTCAGCCAGCGAGAGGGGCGGAAACTTCTCCTGCACAAGTCAGTGGACAGAATCGCGGACGTGGGCTCAACTCCCGTGCTCTCTTGCGGAACGAAACACGCACACCTGAAAAGAGGAACCGCCTCCACCTTTCGGAGCGCTACGGCCGACTCTTGCTCGGTCATAAGCGCACCTTCGCCGCCCTCGTGGCCCTTCTCAGCGCGCTGGCGCTTATCGGGTTGCCCCAACTCCGCTTCGACGGTGAACCACGCGAAATCTTCAAGCAAAGCGATGACGATTTCGCTGCGCTGGAGGAATACTTCGACCAGTTCGGAGCAGACGATAACAACGTCATTCTCCTGCTTCACGGCGATCTTTTCACTCCCGAGTTCTCCCGGGCCCTGCGGGGCTATGTCCGGGAGTGTGAGAACTCTCCCAAGGTCGTCTCCTCCCTCAGTATTCTCGACGTTCCCGGACCCGGCGACCAACCGCTCCTCCCCGGACCCGATGCGGAACAACACATCTTTGAGGAGGCCAGGGCCGCAGCAGCTTCCCATCGCTTCGCCACCGGGCAGCTCATCTCCGAGAGCGGCCGCACAATTCTGGTCACTTTCCAGCTCATCGAGGACGAACCTCAGACCATTGGCAAGGTGCGCCCCATCTATGAAGAGCTCAAGGCGATCCGGGACAAATGGTTTGCAGCCCTCCCCTACGAAGCCATCTATGCAGGGAGCGTGGCCTCGCGCGTGGAGACCCTCGTCGGCGTTCGCAACGAGTTTTTCCAAATCACGGCCATTGGTGCCCTGATCGCGATCGTAATCGCCCTCATCCTCTTCCGAAGTGTTACCACGACCCTGATTGTATCCGCTGGACCCGGAATTGCCGTCCTCTGGACTCTCGGCCTCATGGGCTGGTTGGACCTGGACATCGAGGGCATAAGCACTCCCCTTCCCGCCATCGTCTTCGTGGTAGCCTTTGCGAATGCCATTCACCTCATGATCGACATCCGGCGATCGCGCCGCCTGGGGCAAAGCCCCGGTTCGGCCACCCGCATCGCCATTGAGCACCTCGGACTGGCCTGCCTGCTCACCTCCCTGACCACGACCATCGGCTTCGCTTCCCTCACCCTCGCCGATACCGGAAGCGTCCAACGCTTCGGGCTTTCCACGGCTGCTGGTTCGGTTCTTGGCCTGATTTCCAATCTCACTGTTGTTCCCCTCCTCGCTTCAGTCACGGGACGTCGCCCCCGGAGACTCCCGGCGGAGAGCGTCAAGAAGCGGGAACCACGCGGGCTGCTCGCCTCCGTCGCCGGCGGGGTCATCACACTCTCCCTGCCTCTCACCCTGCTCGGAATCGTGGTCACCGGCATCCTCCTCTGGGCTGCCTCCCAGCTGAAGTCTGACATCGTGTGGACCGAGTCCCTTCCCGCGGACTCCGAAATCACGCGTGCCATGGAGCGCGCTGATCAGGAATTCGGCGGCGTCATGCAAGCACGTATCATAGTCACTTGGGACCAATCGCTTTCCTTCGGCGACAGGGAGATCTTCGACCTCCTGCGCGAACTGAAAAGTCTCGCCGAGACCGATCCCACCTTCAGCGGTTCTCTCTCTCTCCTCAATTTCCTTCCTCCCTCCGTTCAGTCACTCCCTCCCCCGGCCCTCAACCAAGCGGTTTCCTTCATTCCCGAGGAGGTGAGAACCCGCCTCCTGCGTACGGACCTGCGCCGCACCGTCCTGACCACCCGGATGCCCAATACGGGGGCGGCAAAAACCCGCCCCGCCCTCACCCGTCTCCAGGCCGACCTCGACAGCCTCGAGGCCCGCTATCCGGGAATTTCCCTTCATGTGACCGGCTCCGCCGTCATCGCCGCAGAGAACATGACCAACATCATTGGTGATCTCGTCCGCAGCCTCTCCTTCGCCTCCATTACTGTGTTCATTGTTCTCACGATCGCCCTGCGCTCCCTGACCCTCGGACTCCTCAGCATCATCCCCAACGCCTTTCCCCTTCTCTTCAACGCAGGCATCCTCTACCACCTCGACAAACCTCTCCAGATCACCAGTGTGCTTACCTTCAGCATCTGCCTCGGAATTGCCGTGGACGACACCATTCACTTTCTCATTCGCTTCCTGCGCGAACGAAAACAGGGCGCCGACGTTCACCTCGCCATCAAACGGTCCTTCGAAACCGTGGGTCTTGCCCTGCTCCTCACCACCGCCATTGTCAGCAGCGCCTTCCTCGCGGCCATGACAAGCTCCCTCCCGGCCATCGTCCTCTTCGGCGCTCTCGCATGCTCCGCTCTCTTCGCGGCCCTCATTGGCGACCTTCTCCTGCTTCCCGCAATGCTTGAGCGCGTCGTCGGCAGGGCCGAGCGCGCCGAGCGCGCCCGCCTCAAACGCCTCCGCAGCATCGAACGCCTCTAGGAGGCACCCCCTGCACCCTGAGCACCAATTCACGAGACCCAAAGTCCTCATGCGCCTCCTCCCCCTCATCCCGGCACTCTTCGCGCTCCTGCTCGCCAGCTGTATCGAGGGAGAAGAGGAAATCTGGCTCGAGAGAGATGGCTCGGGACACATGGAGGCGACCTACAGGATGCCCACCGTGGTCATCCAGAAGCTCGGGGGCCCGGAAGAATTCGTGCGCTCTCTCACTGAGGCCGCAGCCCGGGATCCCCATGTCGCCATTACCGAGGCCAGCCATGAAGCCCGAAGCGGCGTGGTCACCCTTCGGTTCTCAGCCGATTTCGACGACCTCCGCAAACTGGCTACCTTTCCTCAGCGCCAGTTCCGGGATCCCGACCGGCCCGATGTCCCCGTCAGGGAGGAGGTCCTCTTCGGAGAAACCGAGATTGATGTCTCCTGGCGGGGAATCTCCTACCAACGCACTATCGACCTCAGCTCCCTGCTCCAGTCCACCCCGATGGCCCGCAACTTCGTTCGCGTCCCCGGCCTTCTCAGGGACTCCTCCTTCCACTACATCCTGAACCTCCCCGCTTCTGCTACCGAGACCAACGCCACGACGTCCTCGGGTGATGGTCAGAGACTTGAGTGGCGCTTTCTCCTCAAGGATCACGTCAGCAGCCCCATGCATCTCAAGGCCCATGGCAAAATCCCCTTGCCCGGCATTCTCTGGTTTCTCGGCCTCATTCCCCTGCTTGCTCTCGTTCTTCTCTTCTTCATTCGAAACCAACGCTCCATGGCCAAACTCCGCCGGAGGACTCTCCGGGACCTGTCAGGTTCACGTCGCGGGCAGGAGAATCAACCGTAACAGGCGGGCCGGGCGCCCATGGTCCTCCCTACCCGGTCAACAGGCTCTTCGCCATCGAGCGCGCCTCCGCACTTTCGCCGCCCAGCATGCGCATGAGCTCCTCTACCCGGGCCTCGCCCTCAACCTCCTGCAGCAGCGAGAGCGTACGCCCCTTGACCACCTTCTTGTGCACGAGGAAATGCTGTGAGGCGAGGGCCGCGACCTGGGGAAAATGAGTAATCGCCACGACCTGGTGTTCCTCACCCAGGGCCGCCATCTTCTCGCCAACCGCACGGGCAACTTCCCCTCCCACGTTAGCATCGATCTCATCAAACACCATGAGAGGCGTGCGGTCCTGCCTGGCCAGGGCGCTCTTGATCGACAGCATCACCCGCGAAATTTCTCCACTTGAGGCAATCTGCCGCAATGGCTTGAGTGGCTCGCCCGGATTGGGCCCAAAGGAGAATTCCACATTTTCCAGACCCGTCCCGCTCGGTTCGGTCTGAGGCTCAAGGTGGACCTCAAAGGCCGCCTGCTTGAACCCCAGCTCCACCAGATGCTGCCGGATCGCCTTGGCCAGGCGTGGCGCGGCCTTGCGCCGCTTCGAGGTAAGGGCTGCACCCGATGTCATCACTTCCTGCCCGGCGGCTGCCGCCGCTGCCTCCAGTTGTTCAAGAAGCTCCCCTCGATTCTCCACCGCGCCCAGACGCTCGACCGCACGGGCACCACTCTCCACCACATCCTCCAGGGTCGGCCCATACTTCCGCTTCAGGCTTTCGAGGAGGTCAACCCGCTCCTCGAGGGCCGCCGCCTGCTCCCGATCAAGGTCAATTTCTCCCAGGTAATGCTCCAGCTCCCTCGAAAAGTCCTCAAGTTCCACTACCGCCGCCTCCAGACCAGCCGTCCACTCGCGGGCAGCCGGGTCGTCCTTCTCAATCTCACCTGCCAGGCGCTGTAGTTCCCTCACCCGGTCCAGCACACCCGTCTCTTCCACGGTTACCAGGCCCAGGGCCTGCCCCGCCACCTCCACGAGCTTGGCACTGTTGGCAGCCCGCTGGTAGCGCTCCTGCAGCTCTCCTTCTCCCGCTGGATCGATTCCTGCCCCTTCGATTTCCTCTACCTGGTGACGCAGCAGCTCGAGCTCCTGCTCACTGGCCTCCTCCGCATCACGCACTTCCCGCCAACGCGCCTCCGCATCACGCCAGCGCGCCCAGCTCTCCCTGTAGGCATCCCCCGCCTTGCCCGCTCCCGCATAGGCGTCGAGCATCAGAAGCTGACGCTCTACCGAGAGCAGGGACTGGTGATCGTGCGGACCGTGCAGGTCGACCAAGTTCTTCCCAATCTCCTTGAGCACGTTCAGAGTCGCAGGAGAGTTATTAACGAACTGCCGGTTGGAGGACGCTCCCACCACTCGCTTGATGAGGAGCTGCCCGTCCTCGCAGGGCTCCAGCCCCACCTCCTGAAGGAGCCGGTTCACCGGCTCCGCATCCGGCAAATCAAAGATCGCCTCTACGTGGCAACTCTCTTCCCCCGTGCGGATCAACCCCTTGTCCCCCCGTTGCCCCAGGACCAGCTTGAGAGCACCCACGATGACCGATTTTCCGGCTCCGGTCTCCCCGGTTACCCCTACCAACCCGCCATCGAGTTCCCAATCAAGCCTCTCCACGAGGGCCAGGTTCCGGATTTTCAGAAGACTCAGCATCCGCTCTTTTTCGTGCCGCCGATTATGCAATCATCGGGCCGCGATTCAATCGCCACCATTCCCAAGTGTGAAAATTCCCAGTCGCGCGACATTCAAACGCTGGTTCCAGACCAACGATGCGCCCGTTGCGGTTCAGTTCGTGAAATACGGGATATGCGGCCTGGCCAGCACCTTCGTCCTCCTCGTGATCGTCATCACACTGTCCCTCACCCTCATTCCGGCCATGGACTGGTCGGTCATTGACGGACAACCCATCACCGACGCCCTGCGCCAGCGCAACCTCATCATCAACAACCTCATCGCCTTTCCCTTCTCCAACCTGACCGCGTATCTACTCAACATTCGTCTCGTCTTCGTCCCCGGCCGCCATTCCAAACTGATCGAATTCGCCAGCTTCACGGCCATTTCCGCGGTGAGCTTCGCGGCCGGACTGCTCGGGGGCCCCTTTCTCGTCAGCCGCTTCGGCCTGCCCAGCCTGCTTGCCCAGCTCATGCTCATGACCACTTCGGCTCTGGTGAACTTTCTCTGTCGTAAATTCCTCGTCTTTGCCCGGTAGTGCTGTCCAACTTCCGGTGGGCAAAACGCCCGCTCCCTTCATTCCTCCACTCCTCCATTACACCGTCGCTCCAACTCCCCGTCACCGCCACCTTCCTCGGGACCGGCACCTCGGTAGGCGTCCCGGTCATCGGTTGCGACTGTCCGGTCTGCACCTCCAATCACCCCGGAAACCAGCGCACACGCTCCTCCCTGCACCTCGAGATGCCCGGACTCTCCCTGCTGGTCGACACCGGCCCGGACCTCCGGGAGCAGGCCCTGCGCGAAAACCTGCGCACCGTGGACGCCGTTCTCTATACCCACGCCCACCTCGATCACGTGGCAGGCTTCGACGAACTCCGGGCCTTCTGCTGGCACCGTGAGGCCCCCCTTCCGATCTACGCCGGCCCGGAAACGATGGATGCCCTCACCCGCATGTTTCCATGGGCGATGTCCAATACCTCTCCCAGCTACGTCCGACCTGACCCCCATCTCGTGGAAGGCCCCTTTCAGCTCGGCCCCCTGGCCATTACTCCCGTCCCCGTGCTGCACCCCAAAGTGGAAACCTTCGGCTATCGCTTCGACCTTCCCACCGGACACACCCTCGCCTACCTCAGTGACGTCAAGGAAATCCCTCCCGCCAGCCGGGCCCTGCTTCCTGATCTCGACATCCTCATTATCGACGCCCTCCGGCCAAGCCCGCACCCTACGCACATGAACGTCGAGGAAGCCCTTGCCACCATTGCAGACCTGCAACCCTCCCGGGCCATTCTCACGCACCTCGCCCATGAGATCGACTACCGCACCGCACGTGAGGATCTCGCCCTCCCGGACTCAGTCAGCCTCGCCCATGACGGGCTCAAGTTGAGGTTTGAGAAGGGAGAACGCTGCGCTAGGCTCCTTCCCCCGACGTCATGATGCGCATATTCTCCCTGCTCCTCGGCACCCTTCTCGCATTGCCAGCGCTCCGGGCCGCCCCTGCGGCCATTCCCCCGGAGGCCGTGGTCGTGCTCTACAACAGCAACCTGCCCGAGTCCCGCCTGCTCGCCCGGCACTACGCCGAGGCACGCTCCCTCCCCCGGGAAAACATCGTGGGCCTTCCCATGCCCGCATCTGAGGAGATCTCCCGCCAGCAGTATGAAAAAACCATCCGGGACCCCCTGCGCAGGCTCTTCGACAAGCGCGAGTGGTGGAAACGGGGCAGTGAGGGGAATGCCCGCATTCAACCCACCTCCCGCAAAAGAAGCATCCTCGTGACCGTTCGCGGCGTGCCCTACAAGATCGCCCGCACACCGGACACCATATCCCCAAATCAACTCAACAAGCGCCCCTTCGCAGCCAATCCCAAGGGCAACGATTCCTCCGTCGATTCTGAACTCAGCCTCCTCGGCGTGGAGGGCTATCCCATCGCGGGACAGGTCAGGAATCCCTACTTCAGACAGGACGAGTCGATTCTGGAGTTTGACGATCCCTCCTTCCTCGTGGTTGGCCGCCTCGATGGGCCCTCCTTCCGGATCTGCCGACGCCTTGTCAAAGACGCCGTCTCGGCAGAAAGGAAGGGCCTCTGGGGAATGGCCTATCTCGACCTCGCCCGAAAAGGCAAGGGCTACGAGCTTGGGGACCAGTGGATCGAAAACATCGCCAGCATGAACAAGCAGGCCGGCATCCCAACCGTGATCGACCGACACCCGGACACCTTCGTCACCAACTATCCCATGACTGAGGCGGCTCTTTACTTCGGCTGGTACACCCACCACCGGAACGGGCCGCTTCACAATGAGGAGTTCCGGTTCAAACCCGGCGCCATCGCCGTCCATCTTCATTCTTACAGCGCCTTCGAACTCCGCAATCCAACCCGTCGATGGTGTGGCCCGCTCCTCGCCAGCGGAGCCACCGCGACCGTGGGAAACGTCTACGAGCCCTTCCTCACCCTCACGCACCACTTCGACATCCTCTACCAGCGTCTCCTGCAGGGCTACACCATCGGAGAGGCGGCCCACATGGCCATGCCCGCGCTTTCCTGGCAAGCTGTCCTTCTGGGTGATCCGCTCTACCGCCCTTTCCCCTCCGACCTCCAGATAGATGTCACCGAGCGAGAAGATCGTGACTTCAAGGTCCTCCGGCGAGCTGCCCTCCAGTTCCGTGACAACCCCGAACAGTCCGTTCCCAAGCTCCGCACCTACGCCAACAAGGCTAACAGCGGACTGGTCTTTGAAGCTCTCGGGCTCCTCGCCCGGGAAAACCAGCAGGAGGAGCAGGCCGCCGCCTTCTTCACCAGCGCCCGCAGCAAATACCACACACCGGCCGAGCGCCTCCGCCAGGACCTCCACATCATTGACGTCTACCGGACCGCCGGCAACAAGGACTCCGCTCTCCTGCTCCTCCGCAAAATGGAGGAGCGCTATGCCAGAATCCCGGAGGGGAAG
>CAWWCX010000055.1:0-14670 GCA_963935445.1 uncultured Roseibacillus sp. | reverse complement strand
AGGCCAGTGACGGGCTGAGGATACGCCGGAAGGAGAACAGGAAATCCTCGGCAGTGAGCGGGGTGCCGTCTGACCACCTGGCATCCTTGCGCAGCTCGAAGACCCACTCGTCAGGTTTTTGGGGATCAGTCGGGTACCATTTCTCTGCAACCCCCGGCAAGGCCACGCCGTCCTTCGAGGGATGGCCCACTACCAGCCCCTCGAAAAGGGCCCTGATGATATTGCTCTCCAGCACCCCGCTGACAATATGAGGATCCAAGCCCTTTGGCTCGGAGGTGTTGCCCATGATCAGGATCCCCTCCCTTGTGGCACGATCCACGGCGGTCTCGCCCTGTTTGCAGGCGCCCGTAAGGAGGATAGCTGTCAGGAGGCAAAGAATCTGGGGGATTCGCATGGTCAGGAACAGGTTTGCCCGGAGAGGACGGTGGCTGTCACATGGGCTTGTGAGAGCACCCGGCAGGACGAGAGAGCCGCGTGGCAGAAAATCGCATCCCCGGAAAGATGCAACGAATCCCGCAGGCTTGGCAAAACTCTTTGCGGGATCGGCTGTTTTTTTGGGTCAGTGTGGGGAGTTCCCTGGTTGAATAGTCCGCAGGCTTGATTCGTCTCACTGGGAAGCTAGAACCGGCTAGGTTCCTGCTCCTCGAGGCCGTTTTCCATGAAGGTTTATTTTCTCCGGCGTTTACTCCTGGTGCCTGTGACGCTGCTTGGAATCACCATTCTGGTCTTCGTCCTCATCCGGGCTGCTCCGGGCGGGCCGGTGCAGCGGGACCTGCAGGAAATGAACAATGCTGCTGCAGGTGAGCAGGGCGGGTCCTCGGGGATGAGAGAATCGGAGGGCGCGGCGATCACTCCCGTCCAGCTCTTTGAGATCGAGGAGAAGCACCGGAGGGAAAAGGGGGTCTGGCGGTCTTATCTTGAGTGGCTGGGCGTGTTGCCGCGGGACGTGAACAGGACAGCAAAGAGTTTTAAGAAGGAAGAAGCAAAGGTTCCTTTCGAGGTGCCCGGGACGATCCTGAAGGCAGTAGTGGTCCGGGATGGGAAAGGCGCGGTAATGATACAGGCTCCGGAAGACGCCTCGAAAGAGCAGCGCAGCGTCCTCGAGGGGTGGATTGAAAAGAAAGGCTGGCAGGCCCGCCTTGTGACAGTGCCTGAACTGCAAAAGCGTTGGAAAAGAAATTCAGGAGGCTTGGAGCTGCCGGACGAGGAAGACCTGCAGGAGCGCGTTGTTCTCTTTCAGGCCGGGCATGACGGTCTGCTGCAGGGAAGCCTGGGTAAGTCGGACAAGTATCAGGATCCGGTCATCAGCCTGGTGAGGGACCGGATTCCCATCTCGCTCTTCTACGGGGTAATCTCGATGATCCTGATTTATGGGATTTGTATTCCCCTCGGTATTGTGAAGGCAATCAAGCACCGGACGTGGATCGACAACATTTCGTCCATTGCGGTGTTTTCCGGCTACGCTATTCCGGGCTATGTGCTGGGTTCCTTTCTCCTCGTGGTTCTGGGAGCTCGCCTCGACCTTTTCCCACTCTCCGGATTTGTGTCGGAGAACTTCAGTGAGCTTCCCCTAGGTGCCAAGATCTTCGATCTCTTTCATCATGCCGTCATGCCTCTTGCCTGTTACCTTGTGGGGAGCTTTGCCTTCATGACCTTCATGATGAAGAACAACCTGATGGACAACCTGGCAGCCGATTACGTGCGTACTGCAACGGCCAAGGGCGTTCCCTATCGCTCAGCCGTCTTCAGGCATGCCTTTCGCAATTCCATCATTCCTATTGCCACCACGATCGGGCAGAATGTGACCCTGATCGTGGGGGGAAGTTTTCTGATCGAGGGAATCTTCGATATCAACGGCTTTGGCCTGCTCCAGTTCAACGCTATTCTGGAAAAGGATGAGCCCGTGGTGCTTGGGGTGCTGACAATCTCAGCGACCCTGATGCTCCTGGGTAACGTGATTTCCGATCTCTGTGTTGCGCTCGTGGACCCAAGAATTCGATTCAGATAGATGCTTTTCCGCCTTACAGGGATTTTACTGGTCGTGATCAGCGTGGGTGCGGTGATCGCGCATCATGCCGGGTGGGCCTTGCCTACCCTCGACTGGTTCTTCTCCTTCGAGGCCAAGGATAAGGAGCTGGAGAATGCCTCTTGGTGGAAGACAAGGCAGGAGCGGGTGATCGGATATATCCTTTGCGGATTCCTGCTGGTGACCGGGCTCTCCTCCCTGCTGACGAGGCGCCGGAGAGTGAATTGGAATCCCCAGACCCTTCGCAAGCTGAAGCGCTTCAAGTCGATCACGCGGGGTTATGTCTCACTGTGGATCCTCGCCGGATTGCTCTTCCTTACCCTGCTCGATCATGCCCTGGTTGGAAAGAAGGCTCTCCTGGTGAAATATGATGGCAAACTCTACAGCCCGGCCTTCGTGCAACGGATCTACTCGGGAGAGCACTTCGGGCAGGAGGGGAAAAGCGAGGTCGACTACGGGGAGCTCAAGCGAGTGTTTGCAAGCGAGAAAGGGGGTGGGAACTGGGTCCTGTTGCCCCTGGTGCCCTTTGATGCCACCTTCGATTCGGAGGATCCTATCCGGGAGAATCTCTCGGAACGAACGGGAGTGTTTTACCGCGAAGGAGAGAAGGAGGCCTATTCCGGGCTGGCGTATCGCTACTACGCAGAAGAGGAAGCCAAGCGGCATTCAATGGTACGGTTTCGGAAGGGGATACGGCAGGGAAGGGAGGAATTCTACAGTCGGACCACTGGTGATGTCATCGGGCACTACGAGTGGAAGGAGGGAAGGCGGAGTGCCACCCCGGTGAAGGGCGGGGACCTTGTTCAAGCGGCAGAGAAAGAGCAGGCCACGGACCTGAAGTCCGTCCGTTATCCACCTCTCCCACCCAGCATCAAGACGCGGCATTATCTCGGCACCGACTCCCGGGGGTGGGATGTCCTGGCCCAGATTTATGGAGGGCTCCAACTGGTTTTCCAGGCCGCCATCATCTACCTGGTAGTGACCTATCTGATAGGTATTACCCTGGGAAGCCTCATGGGCTACCTGGGAGGGGCATTTGACATCGTGGTGCAGAGATTTATCGAGATTCTCGCCAACGTGCCCTTTCTCTACGTGGTCATCATCATTGCTGACCGGATTGGACGTGAGGATGTGACCCTGGTGACGATCCTGCTGGTGCTCTGTATCTTCTCATGGATCGGGATCACGTATTACATGAGGACCGCGGCCTACCGGGAGAAGGCGAGGGATTACGTGGCGGCTGCCCGGGTCCTCGGGGCTGGTCCGGTCCGGGTCATTTTCAGGCATGTCCTGCCCAATGCGATCTCGATTGTGGTTACCCTGTTGCCCTTCAGTGTGGTGGGAGTGATCACGGCCCTGACTGCACTTGATTTCATCGGGTTCGGCCTGCCGGATACGTATCCCAGCTGGGGGAGAATCCTGCAGGACGGGGTGGCTAACCTCGACTACCCCTGGATCGTAGGCTCGGTCTTCGGGGGTATGGTAGCCGTGCTCCTGCTTGTCACTTTCGTGGGCGAAGCGGTGCGAGAGGCCTTCGATCCCAAGAAATTTACAACCTACCGTTGATCATGAAAAGATGGCGCCTTTTGTTTTTCCTTCCTGTAGCGGTCCTGTCCGGCTGCGACAGCAGGGAAGATTTTGCGGACTATGATAACGAGAAGCAGGTAGCGGGTTTCAGGGAGAGTCAGAACGAAAAAGTCGAGCGCGAACTGACGGCAAAGAGGGCAGAGCTTTCCAAGCAGCTGGCCGAACCCGGGGAAGAGGACCGGGCCAAGCTTGAGGAAGAGCTCGCCAATACCAACCGCCGTCTCGAGTCGCCGGAATTCTTCACCCTGGATGCCACCATGGAGGACCTGCCGGGCGATCTTGACTGGGAGGAGGGCCTCGACCAGCCCGAGCTCGGGTCTTCCCGGGCCAGGAAAGGAGGGACCTTCAACACCTATTTCTCGGGCCTGTCTTTTCCCCCAACTATTCGTTCCATCGGGAAGAGTGCGAATAACAGCTTTCGCTCGGAGCACTGGGACAATATCGAGATGGCTCTGGTTTCGCTGCACCCCAATACGATGGAAACGATTCCGGGGCTGGCGGACCGGTGGGCGGTCGGGAAGGACGGCCGCACCGTCTATTTCCGGATCAATGAGAAGGCGCGGTGGTCCGATGGGAATCCGGTGACCGTGGAGGATTTCCTCATGACCTTTCATGTCTGCCTGTCCGAATACATCACCGGTCCCTGGTATCGCCAGTACTACAGCACCATGTTCGAGAATATCACGCGCTATGATGAGCGGCATCTCTCGGTGCGACTGGCCAACAAGAAGCCCAAGCCGGAGTATTACGCCTCCCTGACTCCCTACTCCCGGGTGTTCTATCGTGAATTCGGGCCGGACTTCGAGGATCGCTACAACTGGAGGGCGCGCCCGACCACGGGCGCTTACCGGATTCGCAAGGAAGACGTGGTGAAGGGGCGGAGCATCACCCTTTCCAGGGTGAGGGACTGGTGGGCAGGAGACATAAAATACTATCGCAACCGGTTCAACGTGGACCGGATCAAGTACAGCCTGGTTCGAAACGATGAGAAGGCCTTCGAGCTCTTCAAGAAAGGAGAGATCGACATGTTCCACCTTGGACTGCCCAAGCGGTGGTATGAGCAGATGGAAATCCCGGAGGTCTTCAATGGCTACATTGAAAAGAAGACCTTCTACAATATGTATCCGCGGGTGCCCCGGGGTCTTTACATCAACCACTCCCGCCCCTTCCTCGAAAATGTGAATGTAAGGACTGGGCTGCAGCATGCCACCAACTGGCAGAAGGTGATCGACATCGACCTGCGGGGAGATGCGGGACGCCTCAATATCTACAACGAGGGTTATGGCCAGTTCAGCAACCCGGAGATTTCGGCCCGGGACTACTCCCCGGCAAAAGCGCGGGAGGCCTTCGGTAAGGCAGGGTTCACCAAGCAGGGCAACGATGGAGTGCTCCAGAATGAAAAGGGCGAGAAGCTCAGCTTTTCCATTACCCACACCGCGAGCCCGGTGGTGGGCAAGATGCTCCAGCGACTCAAGGAAGAAGCTCTCAAGGCCGGACTGGAATATCGTCTCGAGGGGCTGGATGGGACTGCCAGTTATGAGAAGGTGATGCAGAAGAAGCATGACCTGACCTTCTGGGGCTGGGGGACCCAGCCTCCCTTCCCTCGCTACTTTGAGGGGATCCATTCCTCGAATGCCTATGACCCGGGCACGACGACCCCGCGGGTCATGACCAACAATATCTCGGTGTATGCCAATCCAGAGGCCGATCCGCTGGCGCAGGGAATCCGGTTCGCGACCTCGGAGAAGGAGATTCGGGAGATGTCATGGGAGCTGGAGCAGATTCTGCACGACACAGCCTTCTGGATTCCCGGCTACAAGAGGGAGAGCTACCGGCTCGGGCACTGGCGGTGGATGCAGTGGCCGGAGGACTTCAATGTGAAGATGACCCGCGAAGCGCAGGAGAGCTACGTCTACTGGATTGATGTGGAGGAGCAGGAGAAGACCCTGCGGGCGAGGAGCCGGGATGAGGCCTATCCCGAGGTGGATGAAGTGTATGACCAATACCGGGTGAAGTAATGGCGGAAGAGGATCCAGCAAAAGCAGTCGATCGCCAGGGCGACAAGAAACGCGAGCCGGGATCGGAGGAGATCCTGCGGGTGCGGGGGCTGGAGAGTGCCTTTGACACGGAGCGCGGCGTTTTGAAGGCCGTCGATGGAGTTTCCTTCTCGGTAGATCGGGGACAGACCCTCGGAATCGTGGGGGAGTCCGGGTGTGGGAAAAGCGTGACCGCCATGTCACTGATCAGCCTCCTGCCGCGACCCGCGGGCAAGGTCCTCGCAGGAGAGGTTCTCTTCAAGGGCGAGGATCTGCTGAATGCCTCCGAGGGTCGGCTGCATGAAGTGAGGGGTGGGGAAATTGGAACGATTTTTCAGGAGCCCATGACCGCCCTCAACCCGGTGCACCGGATCGGGCGCCAGGTCAGCGAGGTGTTCAGGCTGCACAAGAAGATGGACAGGAAGGAGGCCTGGGAGGCCGCCATCGAAGCCCTGCGCATGACGCGCATTCCCTCTCCGGAGGTCCGGGTGGGGGACTATCCGCATCAATTGTCGGGAGGAATGCGGCAGCGGGTGGTGATTGCCATGGCCCTCGCCTGCCAGCCGGACCTGCTGATTGCGGATGAACCGACCACGGCGCTGGATGTCACGGTGCAGGCCCAGATCCTTGACCTGATCCAGGGCCTGCAGGCCGAGATGGGAATGGCCGCGGTCCTGATTACCCACGACCTCGGGGTCATTGCTGAAAACTGTGACGTGGTGGTGGTCATGTATGCGGGCCGGGTGGTAGAACGCGCTCCGGTGAAGAAGCTCTTTGCCAATCCCATGCACGCCTACACCCGGGGCCTGCTTAATTCCATTCCACGACTCTCTCTCCCCCCGAAGTCAGAGCTGAACACCATTCCCGGCATGGTAGCGCCGCTCTCGGAGATGGCCAGCGGGTGCCGGTTCTGCCAGCGTCTGGGACGGAGAAGCAGTCTGGGAGATGAGCGACCGGAGCTGCGGGAGGTCTCTCCCGGGCACTGGGTGGAAGCGTGTCCAGAGTGTTGCGGGGGGGAGGCCCGGGAGAGCGTATGAGCGAGGGTGAAACGAGAGGACCGCTGCTTTCAATTGAGGATGTGAAGGTTCACTTCCCGGTTCGGAGTGGATTGATGCTGCGTCAGACCGGGAAGGTGAAGGCCGTGGATGGTGTGTCCCTCGCAATTGGTGAGGGCGAGACGGTGGGACTGGTTGGAGAGTCGGGTTGCGGGAAGTCGACCCTGGCCAAGGCGGTGGTGCGCCTGCTCAAGCCCAATGCGGGATCGGTGGTATTCGAGGGAACGGATATCACACATTTGTCATCGAGAACACTTCGCCCCCTCCGGAGTGACATGCAGATGATTTTCCAGGACCCGGTGGAATCGTTGAATCCGCGGCAAAGTGTCAGGCAGATCATCGAGGAGCCCTTGATCATCCACCGGGAGGGTGATGCGGCAGCTCGGAAGCGCAGGGTGGACGAGTTGCTGGAACGGGTGGGGCTTCCGGCGAATTCCGGTGAAAAGTTTTCCTTCGAGTTCTCCGGAGGACAACGCCAACGAATCGGAATTGCCCGGGCCATCGCCCTGAACCCGAAGTTGATCGTGTGCGATGAGCCGGTCTCGGCCCTCGATGTCTCGGTGCAGAGCCAGATTGTCAACCTGCTGCTCGAGCTGCAGAGGGAGATGGGCATTTCCTATCTCTTCATCGCCCACGACCTGGCAGTGGTGCAGCATGTCAGCGACCGGGTAGCGGTCATGTACCTGGGCAAGATCGTGGAGCTGGCCAGCGCGCAAGCGATCTATAAACGACCTTGTCATGCCTACACCAAGGCCCTCCTTTCGGCTATTCCGGAAGCCGATCCCGCTGTCGAACGGGAAAGGATCCTGCTCGAGGGTGACGTGCCTTCGCCAATCAATCCCCCGGAGGGTAGCGCTTTTGGACACCGGATCAGTCATCCCCGCTACGAGGAAACCGTCGGGATGAACCTCGGGCTGGTGGAGATTGAGCCGGGGCACTGGGTAGCCCGGGATCCCTGCTGCCTGAGTGAGTCAGACTGGGCCAAGGTGCAGCGCCTGCCTGTCTCTTCGCCCCCTTGATTTCAGATGCCTGAGTGAGTCAGACTGGGCGACCGTGCAGGAGTAGAGCGCAGGGTTGGTTATTCACAGCTGTTAGCATTTGTGGGCTGGCGTTCCTCTTGCGAGGCTGGCTCGTTCCCCCTTGACTCCGGCCATGCGCATCGTCGTCGTGGGCAAAGGAGGCAGGGAGCATGCTCTCATCCGCTCCTTGAGTGAGTCCCCTTCCAGGCCTGAGCTGTTCTGTTTCCCGGGAAGTGATGCGATTGCGGAGCTGGCACAGCTCGTCGAGGTGGGAGACATGCACGAACTGGTGGCGTGGATGATCGAGAACGGGATCGATCTCTGCATGGCAGGAGAGGAGAGCTATTTGCTGAAGGAGGAGGGCCTGGCGAACCTGTGTGCCGGTAACGGCATCCCGTGCTGGGGGCCTCCGAAGAACGCGGCCCAGATGGAGGGGAGCAAGGAGTTCGCAAAGCAGTTCATGGAGCGGCACGGGATTCCGACCGGAAGCGCGAAAACGGTGGAGAGCCTGGAGGAGGCCCGGGGGGTGATTGGCGGGAATTATCCGACCGTGCTGAAATTTGATGGCCTGGCCGCCGGGAAGGGCGTTGCAGTCTGTCCGGATGAAGCGAGTGCGTCCTCCTTTCTGGACGAAGTCTTCGTTCAGAAACGCTTTGGAGAGGGCAGCCTGCTGGTGGAAGAGTTCCTGCAGGGGCCTGAGGTGTCGATCTTTGCCGCGGTCAGCGGCCCGGAGGCGGTCATTTTCACGCCAGCGAGGGATTACAAGTTGATCGGAGAGGGTGATACCGGGGACAACACCGGTGGAATGGGAGCGGTGGCCAGCCGCCAGTTGCTGGATCCGGAACTGATGGCCCGAATCCTGACAGAGATCGTGAATCCGACAATTGAGGGTCTGGAGCGGGATGAACTGGGATACGTCGGATTTCTCTACTTCGGATTGATGCTCACGGCTGAGGGGCCGAAGGTCATTGAATACAACTGCCGCTTCGGCGACCCGGAATGCCAGGCGGTGATGCCCCTGGTGTCTGGAGACCTGGCGACCTTCTGCCTGGAAGGGGCGAAGGGGAACCTGCAGCCAGATCTGCTGAGTTTTGACGAAGGATGGAGCGTCGGCGTGATCCTGGCCTCAGCCGGATATCCGGCTTCCAGCCATAGTGGAGACGTCATCAGCGGTCTGGAACTGGTGGAGGGAGCGCGGGTGTATCATGCGGGCACGAAGAAGAATGCGGACGGTGCGTGGGAGACAAACGGGGGCCGGGTGCTCGCGGTGGTGGCCGGGGGAGCGGATCGCGTGAGCGCGGTGGACAAGGCGCATGCCGAGGCCGCCAAGGTGAATTTCGAGGGATCGCAACGACGGAACGATATTGGACGCCTCCATTTTGATTAATTCACACCATACATCACCAACATACCTATGAAAATCATCCTCCTATACGGAAGTGAGAACGATAAGCCCTTCATGCAGCCCGCGCGCGATTACATGGAGGGGGAGAACCTGGACTATGCCGAGGAAGTGCTCTCCGCCCACCGCAATCTATCCGAGCTCATCGAGTATCTTGGAAAGCTTGAGGAGAGCGGGGAGAAGGCAGTGATTCTCGCTATCGCGGGATTGGCTGCAGCCCTGCCCGGAGTCGTGGTCATGAAGACTTCCCTTCCGGTGATCGGAGTGCCGGTGCCTGGCGGACCGTTGAACGGGATCGATGCCCTGTTGTCGATTTCACAATTGCCGGGGCAGGTGCCAGCCACGACGGTAGGTCTTCACAAGAAGGCTCCGCTGAACGCGGCCATGGCTGCCCACCGGATTCTGAAGTTGGCGGGCTCCTGAGGCGGGTCTATCCTTCGCGAGGGGCTCGTCCCCCCAGAAAATCCCGGGAGCACTGCAGAGATGAGTATCGTCTTGGATGAGGCAGCGATCGGGGAGGCGGTTGCCTCCCTGGTCACCAAGATCCGTGCGGTCGCAGAGCGCGGCCGCGTGGCTATCGTGGGAGTCCGGAGCAGGGGAGATGAGGTCGCGGAGAGAGTCTCTGCGGCCCTCAGGGAGATGGGCATCGAGCATGATTATGGAATGCTTGATATCTCTCTCTACCGCGACGATCTCTCACACCTGGCGGAGAATCCCAAGTTGCAGAGCAGCGAGATCACCTTTCAGGTAGACGGTGCACATGTCGTGCTTGTGGACGACGTCCTGTTTACCGGGAGGACCGTCCGGGCTGCGCTCGATGCCCTGACCGACTATGGGAGACCGGCCCGGATCGAGCTCGCTGTCCTCGTTGACCGAGGTCACCGCGAGATTCCCGTCCAGCCGGATTACGTGGCTGTTGCGCTGGAAACGGCCCGCATGGACCATGTGGTTGTCCGCCTGAAAAATACTGATGGCGAAGACGCCGTGGAACTGGTAAGAAACCAGTAGCGGATTGCATGGCACGCAAGGACTTCCTGGACATTGCCTCGCTGAGTCGAGAGGAGGTCGACCATTTGCTGGAACAGGCCGTTCCCTTCAAGGAGCTCTTCACCCGCTCGGTAAAGAAGGTCCCCGCCCTGAAGGGAAAGTCGGTGCTCATGCTCTTTTACGAGCCCAGTACCCGGACCTTGTCCTCCTTCGAGGTGGCAGCCAAGCGCCTCTCGGCTGACGTGATCGAGCTCGATGTTCCCCATTCGTCGGTGACGAAGGGGGAGACTGTGAAGGACACGGTGGATACCCTGCAGGCCATGCGGGCGGATTATATCGTCGTGCGTCACAAGATGTCGGGTATGGCGCGTGCGATCGCACGCCAGACCAAGGCGTCGGTGATCAATGCGGGCGACGGCGCACACGCTCACCCGACCCAGGCGCTGCTGGATGCCTTCACTCTGAAGGAGGTCTTTCCGGAGCTGGCAGGACGGAAGGTTCTCATTGCCGGGGATATCCTGCACAGCCGGGTAGCCCGCTCAACCAGCAGGATCTTCCTGCAGCTCGGGGTGGAGGTGGCCTTTCTGGGGCCGGGATCGTTGTTGCCCCAGCGGGGGCCGGAAGGGATCAGGCACTTCACCGAGTTCGAGGAAGCGCTGCGCTGGGGGCCCGATGCCGTCTACCTCCTGCGTGTGCAGATGGAACGGCAGGAAGCCCAGTACTTCCCCAGCCTGCAGGAATACCACCGGGTCTACGGGGTGACCCAGGATCGATTTGCACGGATCAGGGACAACGGAATCTATATCATGCACCCGGGTCCGGTGAACCGGGGGGTGGAGTTGTGCCATGAGGTCATGGACTACGAGCGGAGCCTCATCAACCAGCAGGTGGAGAATGGAATCGCGGCCCGGATGGCGGTGCTCTATTCGCTCAAGCCCCGGACAGAATCAGGAGAACCCAACCGCGAATGAGTGTATTGATCAGAGGCGGAGACATAGCTGCGGAGCACGGAGCGCCGCAGCGGGGGGATGTCCTCGTGGAGGATGGGATGATCACGGCCGTGGGTGTGGACCTTCCCGTTCCGGAGGGGGGCCGCATCGTCGAGGCAGCAGGGAAGATCCTGGCTCCCGCCATGTTTGATGCCCATGTACACTTCCGTGAACCGGGGCAGGAACATAAGGAGGACATTGCCCACGGTACGGAGGCGGCCATCAACGGTGGAGTCACCGGGGTTGTCATGATGCCGAATACAAGCCCGGCGATTGATTCGGCCGCTGTTGTCCGCACGGTTCTGGACAGGGCGCGGGAGGTCAGCCGCATACCGGTATATACCTCAGGTTGCATTACGAGGGGGAGAGAGGGCCTGGAGCTGGCGGGAATCGAAGGCATGCGCAGGCTGGGCGTGACCATGCTGACGGACGATGGGGATCCGGTCGCCAATCCGGCAGTGCTCAAGAATGCGATGGAGTATGCAACCTCCTTCGGGATGTTTTTCGCGAGTCACTGTGAGGTCCCGGAATTAAGTGGCCCGCGGGCCCTCAATGAAGGAAAGGTGAGCTACCAGCTGGGGATCAAGGGTAGTCCTGCCTGCAGTGAAGAGATCTGCATGGACCGTGACATCCGCCTGGCCTACGCCACCGGGGCGCGTGTACACATCCAGCATGTGTCTTCCGCGCTCGGGATGGAAACGATTCGTTGGTGGAAGGAGCGGGGTGCGAAGGTGACAGCCGAAGTGGCCCCCCATCACCTGATCTTCAACGAGGAAGATATCGGGGAGTATGACACGCACTACAAGATGAACCCTCCCCTGCGCACGGCCGAAGACAATGCCGCCCTTCTCGAGGGACTGAAGGAGGGCGTCTTTGACCTCGTTGCCACGGATCACGCTCCTCACAGCGAGTTCGAAAAGGGACAGGACTTTGTAACCGCTCCCAATGGGATCACCGGACTGGAAACCGCTCTGGTGTCGCTCCACGACCGGTTTGTGACGAAGGGGGAGTTTGGCTGGGATCTGGTTGTGAAACGTTACTCGGCGGAGCCCCGGCGCATGATGGGCCTGGACCCGGTGCCGATCATCGAAGGAGGAGTGGCCGATTTGCTGGTCTTTGACCCGGACGGGGAGACCGCCATCACGCGGGAGTTCATGAAGTCCAAGAGCGTGAACACGCCCTTCCTCGGCAAGACCCTGAAGGGGCGGGTGGACCTGGTGCTGCGCGGCAGGGAAGTGCTCCTCGAACGTTGAGGAAGGCGGTGGCCCTAGGCGGCCACGGAGGGTGTGCAGAGTCGGAGTCCGGCCCACACCGCGAGCACGCCGAGAATGACGGAGAGGAGAATGTTGAGCACCGCGGTGAGGGGGAGTCCATTCTGCAGGGCCTCCAGGGTATCGCGCCCGAAGGTGGAGAAGGTGGTGAACCCTCCAAGGAAACCGGTGACGAGGAGGGGCGCGACCCAGGACGGATGCTTCTGAAGAAAATGGCCGAACACGCAGCCAATGAGAAAGCACCCGAGCACGTTGCAGACCATGATGCCCAGGGGAAACTGGTGCAGGGCAGTCCGGAGAGTGAGTTTTTCAATGCCGGCCGAGAGCCCCCAGCGTGAGAGGGCGCCAAGGCCGCCGCCGAGGAAGATGAGTAAGGCATTCACAATAGCGGGTGTGGGGTGAAGGAGTCTGTAAGGCTCTGGTCCCGGGAGTCCTTATGGAGAGTTGGATGGATGGGTTGGCTTGCGCAGGCCGAGGTTCGCCACGACCCCGTACCTGGGAGACAGCAGGAAGGCCAAGAGGAAGAGGGTTCCAAGGACGATCACAATGGCGGGGCCTGCTGAAATATTGGTCCAGTAGGCCAACAGAAGCGCGAAGACGGATCCCGAGGCGCCCACGAGACCTCCTCCCCAGAAGAGGAGAGAGGTGCGGTTTGTAAGGAGTGAGAGGGTAGCGGCGGGAGCGACAAGCAGACCCACGCTGAGGACACATCCGACGGCTTGAAGCGACGTAACAAGGGCGAGAATGAGCATTCCGAACAGAAGGTAGCTCATCGAGCGGACCGGCACACCCTGGGCCGCGGCCACATTGGACTCGAAGAGGGTCAGAAGAAGGGGCCGGAAAAAAATGTTGGACAGCAGAAGGATAGTGCAACCGATTCCGAAGGCGAGCCAGAGGTCGGCGGTGCTGACGAGGCGGATGTCTCCGAAGAGCCAGTGTCCGAGTTCGCGGCTACCGCTGCCGAGGAGGGGAAGGATGGCGACCCCGAGGGCGAATGCGGTGGTGTAGAGGACCGCAAGGGCCGTGCCCTGGGCCACGCGCGAGGAGCGCGAGACGACGACGGATCCAAGCCCCACGAGGAGCGCCGCGGTGAGGGCGCCGACAAAGGCATTGAGCTGGGTGAGGGCTCCCGTGACCAGGATGCCAAGAGCAATTCCCGGCAACATGGTGTGGGAGAGGGCGCTCACGGACAGGGCGGTACGACGCAGGACGACGAATCCGCTGAAGAAGCCATTGGTGAACCCAATCAGGAGCCCGGCCAGGAGGGCGCGCTGAAAGAACGGATCCTTGAATGGTTCGAGCATGGGGAAGAGAGTTCAGAATTCAGAGTGCAAAGGCCTGCCGGATGGAGCCGGGTGTCAAAACCTCGGGAGTCGGGCCGAAGCCGATCTGGGAGTGATTGAGCAGAAGGCACTCGTTGAAGAGGGCCGGCGCGGAGTCGAGGTCGTGATGGGAACACAGGATCAGGCGACCCTCTCCCGCGAGCTCCCGCAGAAGGGTAGCAAGGGATTCGGAGGCGTTTCGGTCGAGGCCGGTGAAGGGCTCGTCCAGGAGCAGGACGTGGGCTTCCTGGGCGAGCGCCCGGGCCAGGAAAGCGCGTTGCTGCTGTCCGCCGGAGAGCTCACAGATCTGTCGGTTCTCGAGTTCCTCAATGGCGAGCGTGCGCAGGGCGCGGGAGACTGCCTCATCGTCACGGGAGGAGTAGCGCTTCCAGAGTCCGAGGTGTGGAAAGCGCCCCATTTCGACCAGTCCGCGGACCGTAATGGGAAATGACCAGTCGATCTCCTCGCGTTGTGGCAGGTAGGCAAATTCACGGGACCATTTCTTCACGGCGGCTCCTCGCCACCGGATTGTGCCGCTCTGGCGGGGGACCAGCCCGGCGATGGCCTTGAGGAGGGTGGACTTTCCGGCCCCGTTGGGGCCGATCAGAGCGATCCGGTTACCACAGGAGGTGGCCAGGGAAATGTCCTGCAGGGCGGTAACCGCTCCGTAGGAGACGTGGAGGTCCGTGATCACCAGTTCATGATGGTGATCGTGATGAGCGCAGCAGTCGTGGGATTGGGCAGTCAAAGGTCGTACACGGGAGCGTCGGGGTTACCGGGAGGGATCGAAATTGGCTGTAATGGGGTGGTCGGTGACGTCGCCGGGGAAGTCGAGCAGGAGGCGGTCGGACTTGAGTTTCTCCGGCTCCAGGTCGAGGCGGAGAAAACGATGGCCGCTGCCGTTCTTCCAAACTACCGAGAGCGTGGCTGACCCTGTCTCTTATACACATCTCCGAGCCCACGAGACCGTACTAGA
>CAWWCX010000054.1:0-14752 GCA_963935445.1 uncultured Roseibacillus sp. | reverse complement strand
GAACTGGACCGCCAGCCTTGCCCCCGGGGGAACGCCGGGCTCCCCCAATTCCACCATGCAGGTGAATGTTCCGCCCTTTATCGAGGACGTCTCCCATTCCCCGGCCGTGCCAACCCCCCGGGATCTTGTCCTCGTTCGGGCACGTCTCTCCGATGACCTCTCCCCGACCGTCTACGGCGAAGTCCATCATCGCGTCTCGGCCTTGCCGGCAAGTGAGTTCACGGTCACGGCGATGCGGGACGACGGCCTCGGCGGCGACGAGGTTGCGGGCGACAACATCCACACGGCGGTCCTTCCCGCCCAGCCAGAGGAGACCGTGGTCGAGTTCTTCGTGAAAGCCCTCGTCCGCAGTCAGGGGCGACCCCGGACGACCCTCCAGAGTCGGACCTGGCCAGGTCCTACCGCTCCCGGGAGCGACCAGGGCGCCAACCTGCTTTACCAAGTCGACAGCGAACAGGGCAGGGGGCACACCCCGTTTTACCGGATCATCCTGTCGGCACCGGAGCTCGAGGAGTTTTCCGGCATCTCGCTGACCTCCCAGGACCGGGATACCAACGCGAGGTTCAACGCCACCTTCATCGCGGGCCTCGGTGGAAAATACTCCACCTACTACCGGTGTGGCATGCGCCTGCGGGGTGCCTCAACCCGCTCGCGCTATCCCCGCAACCTCAAGCTGGAGCTCCCTTCCACCCACACCTGGCAGGGATGGGATGAGCTCAACCTGAACACCCAGTTCACCTACAATCAGCTTCTCGGGAGCGTTTTCTACCGGGCTGCCGGGCTGCCCGTCTACGGATCAAAGGCGGTTCAGGTTCGACTCAACAGCCTGAATCACGCCGCCCCGGAAAATGCCCGTCTCGCCCATCCCTTCGAGCACCACTTCGGGATGTATATCCACAACCAACCCATCAACGGCGACTACGCACGCGAGCACTATCCCCGCGACCCCGGTGGCAACCTCTACCGAATGACCGGGGCCGGATCCTCCTGGGACTATTTCCCCGACAGTGCCGACCCGGGCCGGGATTACCGGAGCGCGGGATGGGACAAGGAGAACAACAAGGCCGCCAATGACTGGTCGGACCTCCAACGCTTCATTCAGGTGATGTCCACCTCCTCCGGGCGCCTCCCTCAGGTCGAGTCCGTGATGGACCTCGACTCCTGGCTCCGGAATCTCGCAGTCGGCACGATTCTCACCAACGCCGAGAACAGCATCTTCACCGGACGGGACGACGACTACGCCCTCTACTGCGGCAGCGATGGGCGCTTCCAGCTCATTCCCCACGACCTCGATACCATCCTCGGGTCCGGGGACGACTCCGCGATCGGCATCACCAACCTCCCCTTCACCATTCTCGACTTCGTGGAACGAGGCGAGACCTTCTCCCAGCTCGAACCCGTCTTCGAGAACCCGAGCGTTCTCCAGCGCTACTACCAGATTCTCTCCGACCTTCTCAACGGCCCCTTTGCGCAGGGTCCTGCCGAGCTCCTCATCGATGAGGCCCTCACCTGGACCCCTCCCTCTATCGCCGCGTCCGCCAAGCAGTTTCTTGCTGCCCGCCGGGCCGACATTCTCTCCATGATCAGCCGGCCCCTCGAAGCAACGACCCGGCTCAGTAGCGTGAGAGGGCTCCCCACCACCTCCGATGCTACCGCAGACCTCACCGGAACCTGGAACATCACCCGGGCGGTTTCCGTGTCGGTCAATGGGGCCCCCGTGACTCTCGATCATGCCACCGGCCGCTGGCAGCACTCCGTCAGCGGCCTCCATCCCGGCATCAACCGCCTCGTGATCGAGGAATGGGACGCGCAGCAGCGCATGACCGCGCAGTTCCACCTCGACATCTACCGCGACAGCGGCGCCGGCAGCGCTGTCAGCGGCGACCTCGCCGTCGACACCACCCTTGCAGCCGCAGACGGCCCGTGGCACGTCCCCGCCCCCCTGAACATACTTCCGGGCGTCACCCTCACCATTGAGCCGGGAGCCTCTCTGTTCTTCGCCCCCGACGGCGGAATCACCGTGCAGCCGGAGGGCACCCTGCGCTGCGAGGGCAGCCGCTACCAGCGCATCCGCCTGGGCCGCGAACCCGGCTCAGGCGACAACTGGCAGGGCATCCGGATCGCAGCTCCCTCGGGCCAGGATTCCGACACCGGAAACCAGATCTCCTTCACAGATTTCGACGCCGGGGACGCACAGGGGGAGTGTATCGCACTGCGCCGCTCGCGCCTCCTCCTCGACCAGGTGACCTGGGCCAACAGCAACGACACTGTCCTCGAGCTCTACCGCCCCAAGCTCGAAGTCCGGGATTGCAGCTTCCCCTCCGTTCCCACTTCGAAGGCCATCCAGGGGAACACTCTCCGCGACGATGACTTTCTCCTGATCCGCCGCAACAGCTTCGAGGCGTCCTCCGCCTACAACGACATCATTATCTTTTCCGGAGCCAGCCGGCCAGGGCCCATCCTCGCCGCCTACGACAATGTCTTCAATGGGGCGACCGACGAGTGCTTCGACCTCAGGGACTGCGATGCCCACCTCGAAGGAAACGTCTTCATGCGGGTCCACCTCTTCCAGCCGCGCAACACCATTTCCAATGCAATCGCGATCGACGACGAATCGAACGTCACCGTGGTTCGCAATCTGTTCTACGATGTCGATCATGCCCTTCTTCTCAAGAACGGGGCCACATGCACCTTCGAGAACAATACGGTGGTTGGAGCAACCGTCGCTGCGATCAGTTTCGATGAACCCCTCAGGGACAACACGCTCCCGGGCGGACGCCTCGACATGGATTCCAACATCTTCTTGGACTGCGAGACCGTTTTCGCGCACTCCGTTTCCGTGCCCCCCGAAGAGGACCCGGTCATCTCCGGCCATCGTAATACCCTGCCCGGCCAATACCATGGGATTGGCGAGGAAAACCTCTCCCTCGACCCCTTTCTCGCCCTTGCAGGAGCGGAACCTCAACCAAAGTGGAACTGGTCCCTTCTCCCCGGATCTCCGGCCCGTGGCTCCGGACAGAACGGCTTGGATCATGGCGCCCTGATCCCGCGCGGGGTCGTGGCCTCAGGAATACCAGCGCCCACCTCTTCTTTCACCCGGGCCACCCTCAAGGTCGATGGCCCCGGCATCACCGACTACCGCTACCGCCTCGTGGCCGATGGCCTCCCGGGAGCATGGAGCGCAAGCCGCCCCCTCTCAACTCCGTTGCAATTGGCGGGCCTCTCCCCCGCGACCTACCACGTTGACCTGCTCGCCCGGGACTCCGCCGGCTACTGGCAATCCGAGGCGGAGTTTACCTCCTCGCGGGCATGGCGGGTTGATCCCGGGCTCCAGACCATGCTCGTGCTGAGCGAGGTGGAGGCTCGTCAGAAACCCGCGGTCGACACCGTCGAACTCCACAACCCCGGGGCCGAGGCCGTCCTCCTGGACAATTGGTTCCTCACCGACGACCCGGACAAGCCCGACAAAGTCCCCCTCAGCGGAAGCATCGCACCAGGGGCCTACCTTACTTTTGAGGACAAGGATGTCCCCAAGCTCAGCCACAGGGAGGAACAGCTCCACCTGTTCCATGGGGGCACCAGAGTGGATTCGGTCCACTGGGGGAGCCTGCTCCCCAGCCATTCCCTCGGGCGCTCCGCGCCCACCGGCCCATGGACCCTCTGCCACCCTACCCCCGGAGCGGCCAATCAGCCAGCCGGCCTTACCCCGGCCCGCTACCTCAGAATCAACGAATGGCTTGCCAGGGCCAGTGTCCGCTACCACCGGGAGTTCATCGAGCTGTACAATCCCGGAGACTCCCCTGCCGACCTGGGCGGCCTCTGGCTCTCGAACTCTCCCAACAACCCCCGGCGCCACCAGATTCCTGCCCACTCCTACCTTCCCCCCGGGGGGTTCTACGTCTTGCACACCACCACGGATATCGATCTCGCAGTCGATGAAATCCCCTTTCACCTCCATGGATTCCACGAGTGGCTGATCCTTACTGATCACGACGGCACCCCTCTCGACCGGGTCGCCATCAACTCCAGTCAGACCGACGTCGTGGAAGGCCGGAACCCCGATGGCTCCAACAGCATGGAAACCTTCCCGCTGGGAACTCCCGGTCGCTCCAACAACCGGAATATCTCGCTTCTCAACATCTCAACGCCACTCCCCTTCCAGCTGGCCGACTGGCTCTTCCTGGACTCCAGCTCCCAGGATCCCCCCCCCTCCTGGAACACGCCCGGTTTTGACGATTCGGAATGGAAGTCCGGACCCGCGCCCCTCGGACGCGAAACCAGCGCCCTCCCCATTCCTCTCGCCACCCACAGCGGCAGCAACCCGCAGTTCAATTACCGCCGCGGAAAGAGGAACTTCTACTTCCGCCGGACCTTCGAGTTCGACGGAGATCCTTCCAAAACCTCCCTCACCCTCGCAACCTACGTCGACGATGGCGCAGTTTTCTACCTCAACGGGGCCGAGCTCTATCGCCACAACATGCCCGAGGGCGAACTGGGAGCCAGCACCTGGGCCGCAGAGACAGTCTCCAATGCCGATTTCGCCGGCCCCTTTCCCGTCCCCTCCGAACACCTCGTGAGAGGCACAAACAGCCTGGCGGTGGTTACCTACCAGGCCAGCATGAGCAGCTCGGATATCGTCTTTGACTGCGAGCTGACCGCCTCCGAGACGGCTCCCGCTCCCCCCGACCCCTCCGAAACCTCCCTCCAGCTCCTCCTGGAGCACCTCCGCATCACGGAACTCATGTACAATCCCCCCGACGGCAGCAGCGGGGAGTATATCGAAATCCTGAATACGAGCCACGAGCTTCCCCTCGCCCTCGAGGGAGTCCGCTTCACGGAAGGCATTGAGTTTACCTTCCCGGCAATCACCCTGGCCCCCCGCGAACACATCGTGGTCGTCTCCGACCTGGAGTTCTTCGAGCTGATTCACGGGCCGGGCATCAACATCGCAGGGGAATTCGAGGACGGGAAACTCCACAACGACAGCGAACACGTCACCCTCACCCTGCCCTCTCCCCTGCAAATCAACATCCAGAGGTTCACCTACGATCACAAGTGGCACCCTGCCACCGACTCCACCGGCTACTCCCTTGAGATCCGCGATCCCGGCCGCCCCCTTGCCACATGGAACACCCGCTCTGCCTGGACTCCTTCGCCCGCACTACACGGGTCGCCCGGCGCACCCAATGGCGCATCCTCCTTTTCCAGCTGGGCATCTGCTCTGGGAGCCCGGCCAGCGGACGAGGACGGAGACGGGCTCTCCCGGCCTTTTGAATACGCCTTCGGCTTCAACCCCTTCCGACGCCAGTCCGTGCCAATCCTCTTCGAACAGAGCATGCACCCGGTTGATGGCCCGTTCAGCACGTATCACGTCCCCGCCGTCGCTCCAGCAGATGTCGTCTTTCACATCCAGTCCTCAAATGACCTCCAGACCTGGACCAACGAGGCCACCCGCATCGCAAACGGCCCGTGGGAGGGACCAGGCCAGGTGGAGGCTGCACAGTCCGGGGAGGGACTTGGCATGGTCCGCATCAAACACCCGGATATTCCAACCGCCTTTACCCGCCTGAAGGTCGAGGTAGTCAACTCTCCGCCCCCCGGCCCTCAGGAGTAATCAGCGGCCACGCAGCTGTCCGCAGCCTGCGGCCACATCAATCCCGCGACGCTGGCGGACCGTACTCGGCAGGTGGGCCTCTCTCAGGACCCTCTGAAACTCGACCACCTGCTCCCAGGCTGGCATTTCCCCCGAAAACCCTTCGGTGGGATTGAGTGGAATCAGGTTCACATGGACATCCATCCCCGCCAGCAGATCCGCAAGCCTGCGTGCGTGCCCTGGAGAGTCATTCTGGCCACCAATCAGGGTCCACGCCACGAAGATCCGCTGACTCTTGCGAGCGATATACTCGCGGCACGCTTCCAAGACTTCCGCAAGAGGCCACCTGCGGTTGACCGGGACCAGCGCCTGACGCTCCTCGTCCGTCGTCCCATGGAGGCTCACGGCAAGGTTGTAGCGCCGGGGATGACGAGCCAGCTCCCGGATGCCGGGCACATGCCCCACCGTGCTGATTGTGACCCGCCCCGGACCAATGTTCAGCCCCCGGGTATCGCACAGAATATCGAGCGCGTGCATGCTCTCCCCGAAATTATGAAGTGGCTCACCCATCCCCATGAGAACCAGGTTACGGATCCGGTCCTCATGGTTCTGCCGGATTTTCCGCTCAAGGTGATGGGCCTGGGCCACGATCTCCCCGGCATCCAGATGACGACGGAACCCCATTTGCCCGGTAGCGCAGAAGACACAGCCCATTGCGCACCCCACCTGCGAGCTCAAACAGGCTGTGAAGCGCCCCGGAAACCCCATGAGGACGGCCTCGACCTCCGCTCCGTCCTTCAACTCAAGAAGATACTTCCGCGTCCACCCGTCTTCGCTCGCAATCTCCTCCACAGGCCTGGCGACACAGAGCCTCGAGTTCCCACTCTGACGTAACCAGTCCTGTAACGGGGGGGGAAAGTCCCTGCGCTCCGCCGGACTGCACTCCAGGTCCTGGTGGAGAGCCTTGAAGAGGGGCAGCACGTGCGCACGGCTCAATCCATCCGCCCGCAGGCACTCTTCCAGCTGCTCTGCACTCTGCCCGGTCAGCGTCATCGCCGGCCACCATGAAGGGTCACCCTCTCCCCGCGCAAGCGCCGACCCCCAACGAACGATCTCTCGTTTTTTTAAGACATCTTAATGAAGACCGTTCTCGTCTGGATGCAATTCAGCCTTCATTCTGCCCCCACACTCATCACTACACACAATGCGAACCACCGTTCTCGCCCTCACCCTTGCCGCGGCAGTTAGCGCCGCACCCCACGCTGTTTCAGCTGCCGACGAACGCCCCAACATCATCCTGATCATGTCGGATGACATGGGCTATTCCGACATCGGCTGCTATGGCGGGGAAATTCATACCCCGAATCTGGACCGGCTCGCCGGCGACGGACTGCGCTTCACACAGTTCTACAATACCGCCCGCTGCTGCCCGACCCGGGCCACTCTGCTCACCGGTCTCTACGCTCACCAGGCAGGAGTAGGCCACATGATGGGGAATTATGGACTCCCTCAGTACCAGGGCGAGCTCAACCGCAAATGTGTGACCATCGCGGAAGTTCTCAAGCCCGCCGGCTACCGCACATACATCTCCGGCAAGTGGCATGTCACGCCCTACAAGGCCAATGAAATCGCCAACCCCAATATCTCCAACTGGCCCCTCCAGCGCGGGTTCGACCAGTTCTACGGAACGATTCACGGAGCCGGTTCCTTCTTCGATCCCAGCTCACTCACCAGGAACAACCGCTACATCACTCCGGACAATGACCCCGACTACAAGCCGGAGACCTATTACTACACGGACGCCATCTCGGATAATGCCGTCCGCTACATCGAGGACCACAAGCGTGAAGCCGATGGCCAGCCGTTCTTCATGTATGTTTCCTACACGGCAGCCCACTGGCCCATGCACGCCCTGCCCCGGGATATTGCCAAATACGAAGGCAAGTATGACGGAGGTTACACCCCCGCCCGCAAAGCCCGCATCAAGAAGCTGAAGTCCCTCGGCCTCCTCCCGGATGCCTGGGATGTCGTGCCCCAGGTAGGCAACTGGGAGAACGTCAAGTTGAAGGAGTGGGAGGCGGCCTGCATGGAGGTCTACGCCGCCATGGTCGACAACATGGACCAGGGCATCGGGCGCATCGTCAAGGCTCTGCAAGATGCCGACCAGTTCGACAATACCCTCGTGATGTATTTCCAGGACAATGGTGGATGCGCCGAGACCTTCGGCCGCGGCAAGCTCGTCGGCCCGCTCAAGCGCCCCGCCAAGCCTACCCTGCCTCCCATGGGAAAGGACGACCTGCAAACACAGATGGTGCCCCCAAAGAGCCGTGATGGCTACCCGCTTCGCCGTGGAGATGGCGTCATGCCCGGCCCCGCCGAGACCGAGGTGGGCTACGGCCGGAACTGGGCCAATGTCTCCAACACGCCATTCCGGGAATATAAGCACTGGGTCCACGAGGGCGGGATCTCCACCCCCCTCGTCGCCCATTGGCCAAAGGGAATCAAGGGGAAGAACCGCTGGTTCCGGACCCCCTCTCACCTCATTGACCTGATGGCCACCTGCGTCGACCTAGGGAAGGCCAGCTACCCCAAGACCAAGAATGGGAAAGAGATCATCCCCATGGAGGGCATCTCCCTCCGCCCCGCCTTTGAGGGCACTGCTCTCAAGCGCGGCAAGCCCATCTACTTCGAACACGAGGGAAACCGCGCCGTGCGCGATGGAAAGTGGAAACTCGTCGCCAAGGGTGTGCGGGGGGCCTGGGAGCTCTACGACATGGAAAAGGACCGCACCGAGATGCACAACCTCGCCACCAAGCAGCCCGGGATCACTGCCAGGATGGCCGCGCAATACAAGCAGTGGGCTGAGGAGCGCGGAGTAGTTCCTTTCGGGTCGTGGCGCAAGGCCCGGCCCCAGCGCAAGAAGTAGCCGCTACTGCCGGGAGGCCACGACCCTGACATACAGTTCGTCCTGCCCGGCAAGCGGCAGGACGAACGTCCCCGCGGCAGCAAGGACCGCTTCGCCGGAGGCAGCCCAGCTCTGGAGATCGGATGAGGTTTCCAGCCCATAGGTATAGCCTGCCTGCGCTGCGAAACCGACGACCAGCTCGTCATCATTCACACTGACATCAAGGGGCCCGATTTCAGCTGTCCCGGAAAGGGACGTGGGGTCGGCCGGGTCACTGCCTCCCAGGAACTCCTCCAGATTGGTCTGCCCGTCATCGTCGAAGTCTTCAAAATCAAACCAGAAGACGTCCCCGAGGTTGTCGACTTCCCACTGGTCGCTCATTCCATCCTTGTCGGCATCGGTCTCCGCGCTGGAACGATAATTGTCAAAGGTCGCATCGGTCGTCCCCGACCCGGTGGTGGCCGCGAAGATCCCGCACGTCCCGGAGGGATAATCGAAACTGGAGCCCAATACCGTGGCGAGCGGGGTCTCCAGGTCGTCGAGGGCAAAGATCTCCCCACAGAGTTGTCCGTAGAACTCCTCCACGTCAAAGAAGCCCTGGAGAACCATCCGATACTGCTGCCCCGGGTTGAGGGTCACCGGGACCGACCCCAGAGTGCTGTTCTGCTCACCGGTCAGAACCGAGAGAAAGACCGCCTGCCCGTCTGTGTCATAGCTGAACGCATAGCCGTTGGTCGTTGCCAGTCCCACCTCCCGAAGCGATCCAAGGACACCTATATCCTGCGCGATGCCATTGTCCCAGTCCACCAGGTCGACTTCCACCCTGAAGGCCTCATAGACGACATCCGGACGGTGAGCACCTCCCCGGGCAGCTCCCGCAAGGGCGGCATTGGGAGAAGCTGGAGCCTCAAAGCGGTAGCTGTTCCCACCAGGGAATGTGAACGCCACGGGCGCACCCAGGTCCTCCAGCGGGGAATAACGATCCCACCCGGAATCGTTTCCATCGTTGAAATCATCTTCGAAAACCTGGCCGGAGAGGACCGGCACCAGAAGAGCCGGAATGAAGAGTTGAAGGATGGTGTGTTTCATATCTGGGAGACTGACAGGATTGGGTTTCGGGAGAAGGGGCGGCAGATTTACCTCATCTCATTCTGTGGCCTGCCGCAGGATACGCTGAACAAACGAAAGGTAGTGCTTCCAGTCTTCCGGGGTCACGTCGTGCTTACCAGCCCGGAGGTGGTAGCCGGTGACCCTTCCCACGCTCTCCCCCGGGGCCGGAACCTTTGCCACCCCGAGTGAATCCTCGTGATAGAGATCGTAGACCGGCTGGGCATGCAGCACACTGAGGAACTCCCCCACAGGGTCGGCCCATCGGTCTTCCGTGGCACTGGCCACGTAGACCGCGCGGGGAGCGATCAGGGCCACGAGCTGATGCTGGTCGAAGGGGAGGGCCTCTTCCTTCTCATTGTACTTCTTGAAGTTGCCGTTAAACCAATGAGGGAAGGACCGGTTGATCCGGCCGACGGTCTCCCCGTAGGCCCTCTTGCTGAGGGCCGCTCCCCCGCACCCTGAGTTATTGGAGATCACCACCTTGAAGCGCTGATCCGTGGCACCCGCCCAGAGGGAGGCCTTGCCAAGCCGGGAATGCCCAATGACCGCGACCTCTTGAGCATTCACCTCCTCGATGCCTTCCAAGGCATCAAGCAGCCGGCTCAATCCCCAGGCCCAGGCCGAGAGCGTTCCCCATTCATCAGGTCCCGGCTCGGCCTCCGTGAAGAGCGGATGCACTCCATTCTTCCAGCCGTCGTGAAAATCCGGGTCTATGTTTCCACAGCAGGCCGTCGCCAGAGCAAACCCCGCGTCCAGAATCATCTCGGCTGGCCAACGGCCCCCCGCGATGCCCCGCATGGCCTCGGCCCGCTTGCGGGGATCTTCTCCCTTCCGGGCTCCCACCACGTAGCCCAGTTCCGGGGTGATCCACGGATCCTTTTCAAGGCATTGGTTGCCACGGAAATTCAGTCCCAGGAAAGCAGGCACCGGACCTTTCGCTCCCTTGGGCAGATAAAGAAGCATGCGAACCCGGGGACCCTTGTTCTCCGCGAAGCTCACCAGATACTCCCGGCGAATGGCCTTCCCTCCCACTGCGTTGGCGCTCTCCCTGTCGAGGACCACCTTGAATCCCGCCGGCTTCCCTACGGGCATGTGCCCGTACATTTCCTTCCCGATAAGCTTGAGCGTGGCAGGGCGCCCTCTCTCCTCCCACTCCTTCGCGGATGTCGCCCTGCCCCCTCCAGGCAGCGCAAGGGGATCCGGCAGCGCAAACTTGGGCACCTTGTCCTCATCGTAGTTGGCCACGAACCGCTGGCCTGCACCAGGAAGGGCCATCACCCCGAGGAGAGCCATGGTGATCAGGCTCTTCTTCCGGCCTGAGGCGCTCAGAATCATCCTCAGACGGTAGCGGCCCGGGCACCGGGACGGCAAGCGGCATCTCGAGTCAATCGACGCGGGAATTCTCCCCCATCCGGGAAAAGAAGCCCTTCCGTTACCGCTCCGTGGACAACTTCCAGTTGTCCGTCCGGAAAAGAGAGGCCGGAAGGCCTGCCCCATTCACCAGATTAGCTCCCTCCGGGTTTGAAGCCCACGCGTAGCGCACCGCCACCGGCTTGGCGACCTCCCTGCCGGACACCACCACCGATTCCCCATCGATAATGGCCTGAGCCCAGTGCCAGACCCTGTCCTCGCCCGCGATCTCGAACCGCCCCGGCACCTTCCCGTCACGGGTCTTCAGCCCTTCCGCATGTTCAAAGGAAATACGAATGTGTTCCCCCTCAACCTGAAACCCCTTGTAAAGGGGGCCGCTCACCACAACGTCCTTTTTTCCATACTCGTTTACGAGCGCCCACCGCGCCAGGCGCTCCGCCACGTCCTTTTTGTTCCTGGGGTGAATATCCCGCGCATCCCCGATGTCGTTGATGACCGCCATTCCTGTCCCGGGCAGGCGGAGAGCAAGCCGCTGCGCATTCTGCAGTTCCGCCCAGGAGCTCGCCTCGCCCGGCTTCCTGCTGGGAGCCCGGAAGTTTGCCAACTGCACAAAGTGGAACGGCAGTTCCTTCTTCCACTGGCGCCGCCAGTCGAGAATCAGCAGGGGGAAGATCGTTTCGTATTCCTTGGCCCGACCCGTGTTCGATTCTCCCTGGTACCAGATTGCACCCTGCATCGCATACCCTGCCCAGGGGTGAATCATTCCATTGTAAATCGACATAGGTCGGTTCGGGCTCAAGGCCGGAGGCTTTGGCTTCTGGGGTTTCCGCGGCAGCTTCTTCCGTTTCTTGGGATCCTTCTCCGCCTTGTTGGCCTGCCAGACCTTTTGCCAGGCCGCCAGTTTCTTTTCGTAACTGGCCTGAGCCCGGGCGAGGTCGAAACGTCGCATCTCGGAATCAAGTTTCTGCAGGAGTGCCCTCCCCTCCGGCTCCCTCGCAAGGGACTCCCGGCTCGTGAAAGCCTCGGAAGGTTTCCCGCCCCAGGCCGTCCGGATGATTCCCACCGGCACGCCCAGCTCTGCCTGGAGCCTGAGCGCATAGTAGTAGCCGACTGCCGAAAACTTTCCCACGTTCTGCGGAGTGGCGACGTTCCACTCTCCGCCAACCCGGCGCTGGGGACTCCCTGCCGTCACCAGGTCCGTCAGGAACATCCGCACGGTGGGATAATTCGCCCTCGGGATGTCTTCCTTCGCCCGCTCGGTGGAGGAAAGGGCCCACTGCATATTCGATTGCCCCGAGGCCATCCAGACCTCGCCCACCAGTACGTCTTCCACCTTGACGGGCTGCCCACCCTCCTCAACTACCTCCATCGTGCGGCCCTTGGCACTCGCCTTCAGAGCATCCAGCTCCACTCGCCAGCTGCCCTTCGCATCCACCGTGGCCCGCTTCAACTGCCCCGCGAAGCTGACAGTCACCTCCTCCCCCGGGGTGCCCCAGCCCCAGACCGGAACCGATTCTCCCTGCTGCAATACCGCATGATGGCTGAACATGGTGGGTAATTCCACCGCAGCGGAGGCTCCCGGCAGGCCAAAACTCAGGCATACCTGAATACAGATCATCCGCGCCGAGGGCATTCTCATCGCTTCCGCCTACCCCTTTCCACGCATGGCTCAATCACAAAATATCCGCATTCCTGATAACCAAAGGCTTGTTGGCGATATTTTAGAGCTGCCAGCCTCGTTTATCTTACGCTAGCCTTGAACTGATATGAGCTCACCGAACAGACGCCGCTTCATCACGCAAACCGCTGCCGCCGGGACCGCCCCGCTGATTATCGGCACAAAATCTTCAGCAAAAGTTAAGGGAGCCAATGACCGGCTCCGCATCGCCATCGCCGGACTCAACGGCCGGGGGGGATCTCACATCGGGGGATTCGGCGGCATGTCCGGCGTTGAAATTGCCTACGTGGCCGATCCAGACGCCCGCGCCCGTGAGAAAGGCCTGAACGGGGTTCGCTCCAGGGGCCACAAGAACTGTAAGGCGGTGGTGGACATCCGTGAAGCCCTTGAGGACCCGGACGTTGATGCCATCTCAGTCGCCACTCCCAATCACTGGCATTCGCTCATGACCATCTGGGCAGCCCAGGCCGGCAAGCATGTCTACGTTGAGAAGCCGATGAGCCACGACGTGGAGGAAGGCCGGGTTGCGGTAGCCGCCCAAAAGAAGTACGGGGTTGTCATCCAGCACGGTACGCAGCGCCGCAGCAGCTCCCAGATTGCTGGCCTCCACGAGATGATCAAGGAGGGCACCTGGGGCAAGCTCAAGATCGCCTACGGATATTGCTGCAAGCCCCGCGGAGGCATCGGAAACAAGGGCGCCTCCTCCCCACCCGAGAATCTCGACTGGAACATCTGGAAAGGACCGGCCGTGATCGATGACTTCCACGGGAACTACGTGCACTACAACTGGCACTGGTTCTGGAAGACCGGAAACGGTGACCTCAACAACCAGGGCACGCACCAGCTCGATGTCGCCCGCTGGGCCATCAATGACGACCAGACCCATCCCGTCCGCGTGATGGCAATCGGGGGCCGTTTCCAGTGGAACGACCAGGGCGAGACGCCCAACACCATGTTCGGTCTCGCACAGTATCCCAACGGGCAGTACTGCTTCTTCAACGTGCGCAACGTCAACCACAAGGGCTACCTGCGCCAGGTCAAGAACGAGTACTACTTCGAGGACGGCGGCCGCATCATGTCCGACACCAACCCCCACTACTACAAGCCCGGCAGCGACAAGGGCGAGAAGATCAAGGTGAAGGAAGGCAAGGTCACCCCGGGCGGGAACTGGGGCAGCTTTGTGGCGGCCTGCCGGGCCAACAAACCCGAAATGGCCAACGGCGACGTCCTCGATGCGCACTACGGTTGCGTCCTCGGTCACCTCATGAACAATTCCTACCGCCTCGGCAAGAAGGTGCCCTTCAACAAGAAGGCCGCTTCCTTCGGCGACGACAAGGACGCCGCCGAACACTTCGGCACCCTCCACGACATCATGGAGAAGGGCGTGGGAGTGAAGCCCGGTGAAAATTATGTCGTCGGACCGTGGCTCACCTTCGACCCCAAGACCGAGCGCCACACCGGGGAATTCGCAGCGGAAGCGAACGCACTGCTCAAGGACCCCAACAACAAGGGGTTTCAGGTTCCCGAGGCCAGCAAGGTGTAAACACCCTCTTCTCGATTCTCAAAAGCACGGGAGATCCTCTCCCGTGCTTTTTTTGGCTATCGGCTGGGGCCCGGCTTGCCCGCGGCTAGCGCTCCTCAACGGGCCATTCCCTCGACCTCGTTCTCGAGCTCTCCAACAGCCCTGCCATCCTCTCCACCACTGCTTCATGGGCGTCAGCGAGGTTGTTCTTCTCGCCGGGATCTTCTTCCAGATTGTAGAGTTCGATCGGCTTGGCCGCTCCCGGCCGAATCGCCTTCCAGTGCTTCCATCGCACCGCCTGCTGGAATCCTCGTTCGTGAAACTCCCAGTAGAAATGACGCTCAGGGGCCCCGAGCGACTCACCCAGCAGGGCTGCCCGCACATTGATTCCATCCACTCCCACGGGCAGGGCGGACCCTTCTGCTCCGGCCAGATTCCCACATGTCGGCAGAAAATCAGCAAACCACCAACGCTCGGCACTCACTCGCCCCGCCGGGATGGTCCCCTTCCAACGCACGATCATGGGCGCTGTCTCTTATACACATCTCCGAGCCCACGAGACCGTACTAGATC
>CAWWCX010000053.1:0-14857 GCA_963935445.1 uncultured Roseibacillus sp. | reverse complement strand
CAGGGCAGACCTCCTCAGGGCAGACCTCCTCAGGGGAGACCTCCCCAGGGACAGCGAGCCCCTCAACCCGAGCGCACTCGCCCATCAAAGGCGGAAAGGGAGTAACCAGCGCTCACGGATTACTCAGGAAAGGAAGGGCGGAAGGTCCTTCCTTTTTTTTGTCCTGAGCTCTCCTTCCAACTCAACCAAAAGAGGAGGGCATGCTGCCCTCCCCTTCGGAAGTGTTTGACCACAAAAAATGGCTGGCCCCTAGGCCATGATGCCATGGATAGGCTTGGCTCCCTCAACACCGACAAGCTTCTGATCCAGCCCGCCGTAGAAGTAACTGAGGTTGTTGGGGTCAAGACCCATGCGGTCAAGAACGGTAGCATGCATGTTGCGAACGTGGAGGGTATCTCCCACCGCCGCGGCTCCCAGTTCATCGGTCTCTCCATAAGAGACACCTCCCTTGATCCCGCCTCCTGCCATCCACATCGTGAACCCGAAGGAGTTGTGATCCCGCCCGGTTCCCTTCGCGTATTCCGCGGTGGGCTGCCGACCAAACTCGCCTCCCCATACAATCAGGGTTTCATCCAGCATACCCCTCTGCTTGAGATCGGACAGGAGTCCTGCGATGGGTTTGTCGGTGTTTCCCGCATGCTTGTTGTGATTGGCTTCCAGGTTGCCATGGGCATCCCAGTTGGCGTCGTTGTGGGCACCCCCGGAATAAATCTGGATAAAGCGCACTCCCCGCTCCACGAGTCGTCGGGCCAGCATGCACTTCCGACCGAAGTCATCCGTGCGCCCTTCCCCAATGCCATAGAGCTTCTTGACGTTCTCGGGTTCGGAATCGAGGTCGATCGCCTCCGGCGCGGTCATCTGCATCCGGTAGGCCAGCTCATAACTGGACACGCGTGAGGAAAGGTCCGACTGGTCCTCCCGCAGTCCCAGATGCTCCTGATTCATCGTCCGGAGATAATCGAGCAGGGTTCTCTGCTGCTCCCGCGGCATGTTGTGGGCATTTTTCAGGTTGAGGATCGGGTCCCCCTGGGAACGGAAAACCGTTCCGCCGTAACTCGCGGGCATGTAGCCCGAAGTCCAGTTCTTGGCTCCACTGATCGGTCCGCCGCTGTTTTCGAGCATGACCACGTAGCCCGGCAGGTTCTCGTTGACGCTGCCGAGGCCGTAGTTGACCCAGGACCCGAGGGAAGGCTTGCCACTCACGACCGAACCGCAGTTCATGTTGAGCATCGCCGAGCCGTGAATGGGCGATTCCGCCGTCATGGAATGGATGAAGGCTATATCATCCACCTTCTTCGCGAGGTGCGGGAAGAGAGTTGAGACGTGCTTCCCGGACTGACCGTGCTGGGAAAACTCCCACTTGGGGCCCACCACGCGTCCCTTGTTCTTTCTTCCGCCTCGACCGAAGGTTTTCACATCAATCGTCTTTCCATCGAGGGGATAGAGCTTGGGCTTGTACTCGAAGGTATCCATGTGACTGGGACCTCCATACATGAAGAGGAAAATCACCGACTTGGCCTTCTGGGGAAGCATGGGCTCCCTCGGGGCGAGGGGGTTTCCATAGAGACTGGCCGCACTGGCAGCATTGAAGAAGCCGTCCTGAGCCAGCATCCCGGTGAGGGCGAGGGATGTAAATCCGCCCCCTAGGTGGCGGATCGCTTCGCGCCGATTGACTTGGCCGCAGAAGGTGTTCACTGGTTTGTTCATCGTTTAGTGGGGTAGGTTATTGAAAAATCGGATGTGTGGTCAGAATCAATCGACAAAGAAGAACTCGTTCAGGTTCAGGACGAGGAGGGCAAATCGGTTGAAGGCATCTTCCGTTGAGAGCTTATGCTCCCGCATCATCACTTCAACAAGCTCCATCCCGTAATCGAGTTCACGGGCCGTCGCCGGACGCGAGAGGGCGATTTCGAGGGCAAGACCCACCTGTCGTCTCGGGTCATCGGGCGCCTCGCTTCGCAAACGCTTCGCAAAACTGACCGCCTCTTCGTTGATGAACTCGCTGTTCATCATGGCCAGGGCCTGAGTGGGCAGGATACTCCGGAAGCGGACCGGACACGTCCCATCGGTATCGGCAAGGTCGAAATCCTGCAGGATGGGAGGGACAAGCGAGCGCTTCACCTTGGTATAGACACTGCGCCGGACCTGGTCTTCCTCGGAGGACCTGCCCCATTTGCCTCCCTTGGTCGACGAGGTGGCGAGATATTCCTCCGGCAACTTGATGAAGACACTGGGACCGCCCATCTTCCGGTTCAGTTTCCCCGTCGTCACGAGGACGGAATCGCGAAGTTCCTCAGCCGTCAGGCGGCGCATGTTGAAACGCCAGAACCACTTGTTGTCCGGGTCCTTCGCGAGCCCTGCCGTCTGTCCCCGGGAGGACATCTGGTAGGCCTTCGAGAGCATGATTACCTTGTGCATTTCCTTCAGGCTCCACTTCCTCATCACGAGCTCGGTAGCCAGCCAATCCAGAAGGACCGGGTGGGTAGGTCTCTCCCCGAGGTAGCCGAAGTCGTTCGGGGTCGCACAAATACCCCGCCCAAAGTGGTGCTGCCACAAGCGGTTCATGATAACCCGGGATGTCCTCGGGTTATCCGGCTGGATGATCCACTGGGCCAGGGCAAGCCGGCGGCCACTTGTATTACGCCCATGGGCCGGAGGAGAGGTCTCCAACTCCGCTCCACCGAAGATGGACGGGATCCGGGTGGTCATGACCTTCTCCCCCTTGACGTGAGGATTGCCCCTCTGGTGCACATACAGGGCTGGGGGAGTCTTGCCATGCTCCTGAACGACCTGAGCGTCCACGTTCGTCGGCTTTGGTCGCTGCTGCGCGTGCCGGGTGACCTGTTCCTTGAGCTTCTTACGCTTCTCCAGGAGAGCCTTGTCCACGCCCTTGGCCTTCGACATGGCGAGGGCTACATCCATGGTGAACTTGTCTCCCTGGTGGGCCTTGAGTCCAAAATCAAAGGACTGTCCCCCGCTTGTCTGGCGCACGTGGGCGGTGACGACGTTCCGCCCGGTCTGCAGAGCTGAGAGGAACTTCTTGTCGGCATCAAACTCCCGGTAAGCTGGCAGCACCCCGGATCGCTTGAGGACGAGCTGCCCGTTCACATAAAGATCGATATCCTCATCGTGGATCAAGGAAAGCCTGAGCTTCCCGGGAATGCTCTCCAGAAGGAAGGTTCCCTGGGCCCACAGCTCCTTGGCATGCCATTGCGTGTTCACCTTGATGCCCGGGGTTCCCGCTTTCCCGAAACCTGCAGGTCCCTTCTTCCATTTCTCATTCTCAGCCCGGAAATTCACCGCCGACCAGTTGTCGCCTGGCTTGCTGGTCGTATAATACCACTGCGACGGACTTTTCTCCCGTCCGTCGCCGAGCAGGACAAGAAACTCCCCGTCAGAACTGCTCAGCCTCCCCTTCAAACTGGGGAAGGCCTTGACCAGCTGCTGCCCGATCTGCTTTTCCGAAGCCTGAAGCTCGGCCTTGATCCTTTCTCCGTCCGCATCGTGCTTCTGCAAAGCAGCCTGGTAGCCGGCATCCCCTTCTCCACCTCCTACTTTCTCGATGTTGGCGCCCCCCTTGCCTGGTTGCTTCACGCCCCGGAAGAACGCCATCATGCTGTAGTAGTCTTCCTGCGAGATCGGGTCTCCCTTGTGGTCATGGCAGCGGGCACACCCGACCGTCATCCCGAGCATTCCCTCCGTCGTGATACGGAGGTCATCATCGAGGTTATCGAAGAGGTGAAGCAGCCGATCCGCCGGTTCATCATCCCACTGCATCAGGCGATGGTAACCAGTCGCAATCATGGACTGGGAAGTGGGCTTCTCGATTTCATCACCGGCCAGTTGCTGGAGAAGAAACTGGTCGTACGGAAGATCCATGTTCAGGGCATCAATCACATAATCCCGATAACGCCAGATATGCGGCTTGTCCGAATCACGCTCAAAGCCGTTGGACTCCGCGTAGCGGACAATATCAAGCCAGTGCCGCGCCCACTTCTCCCCGTAGTGCGGTGAGGCCAGAAGACGGTCGATCACCTTTTCCCATGCATCCGGGGACTTGTCGTTCTCAAAGGCCTCCACCTCCGCGAGGGTCGGGGGAAGCCCCGTCACATCATAGCTGGCCCTGCGAATCAACTCCCGGCGCGAGGCGGGTTCATTCGGTTCCAGACCAGCCGCCTGAAGGCGCTTGTAGAGAAAAGCGTCAATCGGGCTGGCGTTCCAGCCGGCGTGATCAACCTTGGGCACGTCCGGTCGACGAAGCGGCTTGTAGGACCAGAACGCCTTGGTGGTGGCATTGACCTTGGTGATGTCCTCCTCACCAACCGAGGAGGCCAGGGGGAGAACAAGCAATGGCAAGACGAGCAGGACGTTTTTCATTCGGAAAGGGAAGGAGGGCTGCTTGGAGAGGATTGATTATACTTCGCACCGCAGGAGCGTGCTTCAGAAGACCGCCGTGGCTTTCGCACACGCTCCCTGCGACAGGGCTAAAAAATAGGACAGAATTCGTAAACTCCATACAAAAAAAACGTGCCACATGAGGGTGACCAGAGGCCGGAGTCACAGGCTTTTCCCGGATCTTCACCCCCCGAGGCTCCCGGCAGCCGCTCCCCCTGCCTACAAACCCAGCCAGATCCGGCCCAGCGAGATGACAATCGGGATGCTCACAATCGCCGCCACCGAGGTGGTCAGAACGACATGTACTGCCGCCGCCGGGTCCGCCCCGTAGTGCCTGGCGTAGACGATGGGCGTTACCGCACTGGGCATGGCGGCCTGGACCAGGAGCACCTGCTTGAGCTCTGTCACCAGAGGAAGAAACCTTGCCAGAAACAGAATGATCAGCGGCATGACAACCATGCGCACGACGAGGCTCCCCACTCCTACGCGCACCGAGTAGCGCTCCTTGCCAAGAAGGTCGGAAATAACCGTTCCAATCAGCAACAGACCAACCGGAAAGGCCGCCAGGCCCACCCAGTGAAGAAGATTGAGAAACATCTCAAAGAAAAAGGCCGCAACCGGGGAATGCGCCACCAGGAGATCGATCCGGGCAACGACGAGGAGAAGACCCACCACCACCGCAACGATCGGGCCGGAGAGAACCTCGCCGAGCGACCTGAAAGGCTTGCCCCTCAGGATGAGCATTCCCAGAGTCCAGACCCCGAGCTCCACCCCTAGGCTGTGGGTGAACAGGAGCCCGAGGACCGCCGTTTCATTTTCCGGGAAGAAGACCATGAGCAGGGGAATGGCCACATAGCCGTAATTCTGTATCCCGGCAGTCAGGGTAAAACTCCTCCAGCCCGTACCCTTCCGCAAGCCGATGGCCCGGCCTACGACCAGCGCAACCCCGAGGCCGATCACGACGATGACAAAACCGACCCCGACGGCCCAACCCACCACCTTGACGTCGCGCAGCAGTTCCGCCCGCAGGATCTTGTCCAGGATCAGGGCCGGATAGAGAACATGAATCACCAGCTTGGTCAGGCCGGCGTCCATCTGCTCCCCCAGCACGTCGGCCCGACGCAACCCCCCGCCCACCACCATGAGCAGGTAGATGGGAATCACGGCAACAAGAATCTGTGGAAGACCATCCACGAGGCGGAGATTAACCAACCGGGACCAAACTCAAAGCCGATAGATGAGCGGAGAAGACACCGCGTCCATGTCGACGGAGGGAAGAAGACCGATTCCTCCCCCGACAGGGACGGGGCCACTGGCCGGGAACTCGCACCCTACTGGGTCACCTTCATGAAGTCCTCACTCAACCGGACCCTCGTTCCCTGCGGAGCCAGATGGTCGAGCTCCTCCGTGAAAAATCGCGTGCTCAGGATGTAGGGGGACTCCCCCTTCTCCCAGTGCCCATAGGTCGTGACGATGAAGGAACCTATCTCATCCGGCAGGACCTCCACTCCGGGATAGGTGGTATCGTGCCCCTTCTTGTTATCAAGCAGGCGCAGGACATACTGCCCCGGTCGCCCCTTGACGAGATCCTCGTAAGTCCCGACCCAGGCCGTGCAGTCCCCATCCGTTTGCGGAATGGCATTGCCGTTCGCGTAACGCCCCCGGAAAACGATCACGAGGCGTCCATCAGGCGCATAGCGACAGGTGTGCCGGTCCCCTGTCAGGGTCACGGGCAGCTCCCGAGGCTTGCTCCAGGTCGTTCCCTCGTCGTCGGAAAACATGATGTGTGAGTTCTTCCGTCGCGCGTTCTCGCGCAACAACATGGCGATTTGCCTGCCATCCGGTGAGCGCACCAGGCCGGGCTCGCAGAGGTGCACAGCAGTGTCGCTCTGCAGCGCCTCGGGCATAGACCACGTAAGACCTCCATCCCTGGTCAAGGTCTTGTAGAGAGTGAATCGAACCGGCTTGGCCAGTGTCCCTTTCTCAGTAAAGAACCGCCCATCATCGTGGAAGAGGCACATGTAGTGGCCTTTGCCCGTCTTCAGCTCCATGTGATCGCCCATCACAACGATCCCGCCCCAGTCCCCGGCCTTCTTCAGCTCGCTCCATGTCCGGCCCTCGTCTTCACTCACCGAGAAACGTGCCGGGTAGAGCCCCGACCAGAGAATGATCCGCTTCTTCCCATCCGGCCCCTCCATGCGATGCAGGGTGGGAACCTCCTTCGAGGTCGCCCAGGAGGCGGGAGTGGGCAGGCGCCTGCCCCAGCTGTTCCCGCCGTTGATGCTCTTCTTGTATACGATCGGCCCCCGCCCGTGCCCCTTCGGATAAACCGTCAAGATGGTCTTCCCGTCATCCAGGAGACAGGTCGAAACGTGCCCGAGATATTGTCCTTTTTCCCGGTCCACCAGGGTGATGCGCTCACTGTCGACTGCCAGGTCAATCACCGGGATTCCGGGCCGCGCGACCGCGGCCCCGGGAAAGCAGGCAAGGAAGACGAGGGCTATGCGCATGGCCCAGTCTTGCCTCCTGCCCCTCTGAAAGCAATACAGGGAAGAGCCCTCCGTGGCTCAGGCCCCCTGCTTGCCACAATGCTGTCCCGACCCTAAAAGCTGTTCCATGGCTGACGGAAAACCCTGTTGTTCTCCCACCCGCGGGGGGCTGAGCAATGACCGGGCCGGGGAGAAACATCCCACCCGCGCTCCAGACGCCGGGTCACCCGCGGGGATGATCTCCCTTGAGGCCTCCTCCTTTCGCATGGGAGGAGAGGGCCCAGCGTGCTGGCCCGCTGACGGGGAAGGCCCGATCCGCGAAATCGCCCTCGACGCCTTCCACCTCGATCCCACCGCAGTCACCAACGAGGCATTCGCCTGCTTTGTGGAAGACTGCGGCTACCAGACGGATGCGGAACGCTTCGGCTGGTCCTTCGTCTTTCACAATCAGATTCCCAAGGCACATCTCAAGCGCATTCGATTCGATCGGGCCTTCGGAATCGAGTGGTGGGCCCGGGTGGACGGAGCCAGCTGGAAGAAACCGGGGGGGGCCGGAACCAACATCCGAAGGCGACTCGATCATCCCGTCGTGCACGTCTCCTGGAACGACGCACAAGCCTATTGCCAATGGGCCGGCAAACGCCTCCCCACTGAGGCCGAGTGGGAATATGCCGCCCGGGGCGGAGAGGACGGCCTCCTCTACCCCTGGGGCAACGAACTCACCCCCGGTGGAAAACACCGTTGCAACATCTGGCAGGGACGCTTCCCGGAAGAAGACACCGGAGAGGACGGCTACATGGGGACTGCGCCCGCTCGCTCGTTCCCGTCCAACGGCTTCGGGTTCTACAACATGATGGGCAACACGTGGGACTGGGTGTCCGACTGGTTCTCCCCCCGCCATGCGGACGCAGGACCGGCAGGGAATCCAACCGGCCCCCCACACGGCACCGAGAAGGTCATCCGCGGGGGGTCCTTTCTATGCCACGAATCCTACTGCAACCGCTACCGCAATTCCGCACGCACCAAGGTCACTCCCGACTCCACCACCTGCCACCTGAGTTTCCGCTGTGCTCTGGACGGCCCATGAGCCATCCGTGATCATTCCTGCCCGGGCCCACCTGCCTGCGGGAAGATAGCCCGCGCCACTCCCGCGGACACGCGGAGGACCGGGATCAGGCCGGCACCTCGATCCAGCCGCCTTTCTCGATCGACCTCCAGCTCAGTTCTGCAAGTTGCACCCCCTTCGCACCTTCGCGGAGGGTCCACGGGAATTCTTCGCCCAATGCCACGTGCCTGAGAAAGAGCTCCCACTGGATCTTGAATGCGTTGTCGAACTCCTCCCCGGGGCGCACCTCCGTCCAATCCTCGAAAAAGTCGATCGGACTCTCTATGTCGGGGTTCCACACCGGCGTTGGGGTATTCCCACGTGCCTGCACGATGCACTTACGCAGACCCACCGTGGCACTGCCTTCCGTGCCGTCGACCTGCATGGTGAACAACTCGTCGCGTCGTACCCGCACACACCACGAGGAATTGAACTGGCAGACCACTCCACTCTCGGTCTCGAAGATCGCGTAGGCGGCATCGTCCGCCGTGCACGCGTAGGGCTTTCCCTCCTCGTCGACGCGCTCCGGGAGATGGGTCGCGGCATGACTGAAGACCCGCGTCACCCTGCCAAAGAGGTTATCCAGCACGTAGCGCCAGTGACAGTGCATGTCGATGATGATGCCTCCCCCGTCTTCGCTCCGGTAGTTCCAGCTGGGACGCTGCGCCGGATTCTCCGGGTCATGTCCGGGATACACCCAGTATCCGAATTCCCCGCGGACTGACAGGATCCGGCCAAAGAACCCCTCCTCACGGAGCGCCAGGAACTTCCGGATTCCGGGCAGCCAGAGCTTGTCCTGCACCGTCCCGTTCTTCACTCCCGCGGCCTCCGCCTTCTCCGCAATCGCGAGGGCTGCCGCGTAGGAGGTCGCCGTCGGCTTCTCGCAATAGATATCCTTTCCCGCAGCGATGGCACGCTCAAGAAAAGGCACGCGATAGGGTGTTCCCGAGGCATCGAAGAAGATCCGGTAGGATTCATCCTCCAGGACGGCATCGAGATTGGTCGTGAATTTTTCCACCCCGTACTTCTCTGCAAGCGCACGCAGCTTCTTCTCGTTGCGGCCGGTGAGGATGGGATCTGGAACGATCGTCACATCTCCGCACTGAACTCCTCCCTGCTCCCGGATCGCGAGGATGGAGCGCACGAGGTGCTGGTTGGTTCCCATGCGCCCGGTGACGCCGTTCATGATTATTCCAAGGTTCTTCGTGGTCATCTTATCTTTCCAGTTTCCATTGAATCATTTCAGGATTTCGGGCGGTAAATCTCCTCATATGCCTCGAGGATCCGGTCCAGGAAGACACCCTGGTCCCGCGACCACCACTTTTTCGAAAAGATCTCTACTTCGCGCCGCCCTTCGAATCCCGCCTCGTGCACCCAGCCGTCTATTTCGCCCAGCGCGATACTCCCCTCACCCATGATCCCGCGATCCAGCAGGACGTCCTCCTGGTCCGGCTTGAAATCACAGATGTGATAGGCGTCCAGCCATCCATGGTCCGCGCACCGCTGCAGCTGCTCTGGGAGATCGATCTCCCAGAAGACATGATACACATCCACTGCCACCCCCACGTTGGGAAGGGAAAGCTCCTCCGCCAGGTTGTTCGCGTCCCGCAGCGAGCAGATCCCCGACCGGTCCCCAGCATAGATCGGATGAAGCGGCTCTATGGAAAGTTGGATGCCCAGATTGGCAGCCTCACCGGCGAGCAGACCAATCCCGTCACGAATCTGCTCGTAGTTATCCCGCGCGGTCTGGCCCGGAGTGGCCCCACACACCAAGACGATGAGCGGAAGACCCAGGGCCTCGGCCTCCTTGAGGCACTCGCGGTTTTTTTCGAGGGCCTCCGCCCGCTCCTTCAGGGTAGAACCAGTAAAAAAACCACCCCGCACCAGGGCCATTCCCTCCAGTCCGGCATCAGAAATGTGTCTCCGCACCGCACAGAGATCCTCTCCCTCGAGGGTCTCCCTCCACACCGAGATGCCACCGATCCCCCGCCGGGCATAGCCCTCGATGCACTCCGACATCGTCCACGACCGGGTCGTGAAGGTGTGGACCGCCAATTCTGGATAACTCATTGTCGCATTCTCGTTTTCAGGCTCTCTGTTCCCCGCTCCCTGCGGCACCCTAGGTCGTCGCTCCCACTAGGAGTTTACCCTGCAATCTGACAGCCTCCGGAAATTTTTCCTGGTCAACCAGGGCCGCCTGCAGCTGGCGACCCGCCAACCGGGCCAGATCGGACACCGGCATCCTGACGGTAGTCAGTTCCGGCCGAACCAGTGCTCGCACCGGAGAGTCGTCGAATCCACTCACCCTGACCTCGCCGGGCAGGACGCACCCCATTTCCCGGACAAGCTGCACCACAACCGCTCCCAGCACATCGTTCACGCATACGAACGTCGTCCATCCCCCCTGCAGAATTTTCCTCATTTCCGGGCCCGAAACCCTCTCCGGTGACTGGAAGCGAAAGACATCACGGCAGGAGGCAAACCTGATCCCGTGTTGCCTGGCACCCTCCTCGAAACCCACCAGCCGTTCAGCCAGTACGTCTTCAATTCCGTCGTAGCCGAGAAAGGCCACGTCTCCGCGCACGCCGCGCACGCTCAGATGGTGGGCCAGCTGGCGCATGCCGTTCCGCTCATCGCAACAGACGTGCGGAACCCCCTGAACCCGGCGATTGAGAACGACCACCTCCGCGCCCCGGGTCCGGATTTCGCGCACTACACGGCCGGCCGGCCGCTGGAAAGCGAAGACAAAGGCGTCAATGTCGCCACCTTTTTTGTGGGGGAAGGGATCGAAGCCACGTCGCACCACGTCCGTAACGAGGTTCACCTCACATGGAGCCAAGCCAAGACGCAACCCGTCCGTCAACTCGCTGAAGTCATAAAAGAGCCTCTTCAAGCCGGATTCGTGCCGGGGCAGCACCAGCTTCACGTTGAGAATCGAACGCTCCCGCTGCCGTCGCACCCGGCGGGGTGCGTAGCCGAGCTCGCGGGCGGCCCGTTCCACTTTCTTGCGGGCCTCCTCCCCAATCAGACGAGAACCATTCATGACACGGGACACGGTCGCAGCAGACACACCCGCGGCATCTGCCACATCATAGATGGAGGCTCTGTCACTCATGCCCGCGGACGGCTCACAGCTGGTAGCCAAGGCGCCGGGCGCAGTCCCCCATCATCTCCGCCTCCCACTCCGGGCGCCTCGGGCAGCTGGGATGCGGCTCACTGCTCGGAATGCGCCCCAGAAGATGCTGGAAAACCGCGCAACTGTGCTTGTAGGCCGGTACGGCGGCACGAAACCCGACATTGCCAAGATACTGCAGGGCATCCGCCAGTTCATAGTAACGCTCATCGCCCTCCTGCCAGTAACGATCACGCTCCGCGAATTTTTCGGGACAGAAGGCCGCCAGTCCGAGCAGGTAATCCGAACCATACTCAATCATGTCAATCCCGAGGTCATTACCGGTGAAAATGCGGAAATCCGGGCGCCGCTCGTCACGCAAGGCAAGCCGTTTCAATTCCTCCTCGCGACTCAGTGAACTGTGCTTGATCCCCATCAGGCTGGGAATATCCATGAGCCCGCGAATCACTTCCTCGTCGTAGATCATTCCAAAGGGCGCAAACACTTTCCCCAGTTCAAACCCGATCACCGACTCATACGGGGCACAGATGCGTTCATAAAGGTCTACAATCCGTGCCGGTTCCCAGTCGTGGAAGCGGGTCGTCTGAAAGATGACCGGAGTCCCTCCGAAGGCGGCGATCTCATCCATTTCGCGCCGATAGAGTTCAACCAGGTCGCCCTCCTTCCCCTCGACAAAAGCCCCGGCCGCAAAGAATGTTCCTCGGCCAAGGGTCTCGGTCGTCCAGCGCAGCACCGCCGTGCGCTCGACCGCCTCGATGTAGTTGGCATAGCCCGTATCCATGTTCACCGCGCAGCCCAGGCCCGCTGCTTCGGTCCTCCCCACCGCGTCCCGGAAAGCACTCTCAGCCATCGCCCCATCCTGCTCGAAGGGCAACAGGCAGGCCGCCAGTCCCTGCACCTTGCGATCCGGCCGCTTTTTGCTGATCCAGTCCGAAACACTCATGCAATCCAGATAGTTGCATGCAACAAATACGGCAATCCGAAAAATTTCGGAGGGGCTCTCAACTATGCATGAGCAACTTTCATTTCCCGCATGACAAGAATTGTCACCGATTCATGCCAGACTGCCCAGATTGGTACTGAAACCGCTTCGGTTTGGGCGCCTACATGACGGGAAAACGTCAAAACGTTCCCAATTCCTCAACACTATGAATAAGAAAGTCATAATCACCCTCCATCTCCTCGCCAGCGCCCTTTGGGCCGGCGGAACCGAGAAGGCCGCTCTCAGCACCAGCGAACCAGATGCCTTCAAGTGGATCACCCCCACCCTCGATGCCCGCCTGCGCTACGAGTTCAGGGAACAGGACGGTCGCGACGAGTCAAACGCCCTCACCGCGCGAGCCCGCCTCGGACTCCTGCTCGGCGAGAACAACGGTTTCAGCGCATTCGGCGAGATCGAAGGAACCTATGCCGCACTGGACGACTACAATGCAGGAGGCGGAGCTGATCCGGTCGAAATCGGCAACACCGTTATCGCCGACGCCGAAAACTTTGAGCTCAACCAGGCCTGGGCCCAGTGGAAAGGGCAAGGCTTGACCCTCAAGGGCGGCAGACAGCGGATCATTCGAAACAATGCGGCCTTCATCGGACACGTGGGATGGCGCCAGAACGAACAAACCTACGACGCAATTTCGGCAGGCTTCACGGGAGACAACTTCAGCCTGTTCTACGCCTACGCAGACCGTGTGCAGCGTATCTTCGGCGACGACGCGATCGGAGCGGCCAAGGAGTTTGATGGCGAGTTCCACTTCCTCGACGGCACCTACACCGTCAACGACGACCTCACATTGGGAGCCTACCTTTACCTTGTGGACGTCGAGAACAACCCGAATGTCGGAGAGAGCAATACATTCGGAGGCTTCGTGAGCTACGGTCCGTTCACCCTCGAAGCAGCCTTTCAGGACGGAACGACCGCAGTCGGCGGTCAGGGAGACTACGATTCCTGGTATGCCCACGCGCGGGTGGCCAAGAAATTCGGAGAGGCGACCTACGGGGCTGGCGTCGAGTATCTCGAGAAGGATTTCAAGACCCCGCTAGCTACCGTGCACGCTTTCAACGGGTTCGCGGATGCCTTCATCGGGCAGCGCCTCGGCCTGAATAATGCGGGGGGAGCCTATGATGGACTGACCGACCTCTACCTCAGCATCACACGTCCCGGTCTGCCCTGGGGTATCACCTTCAAGGGCTTCGCCCATCTGTTTCTCGATGACAGTTTTGACGAAACCTACGGCTACGAGTTCGATGCCGTGCTGGTCAAGAAGGTCACAGAGAACCTCACCGCCGTCGTGAAAGCCGCTTGGTTTATCGCGGAGGATGGAAACGGATATTCGGATATCAAGCAGATCACGGTCGGTGCTAACTTCAAGTACTGACCTGCAGCCCGGCCGGGAAGGCCGGGCCGGATCATCGTCCCAGAGAGGCGGCCCGCGGGCCGCCTCTTTCTTTGTCCGTTAGCCTCCCTGGCGGCGAAAGTCGGCCTCGCGCTATGTCCTCCCTGCAGGCATGGCCCGTCCGAACACGCTCATTCACTGCATGAACCAAATTACTTCGAATCTGGCTTATCTCCTGCTTCGTGAAGGCGGAGGCATTCTGGAGAGCACGGGGTGATCCGTGTTGCACCTAGTTTGTTCACTTCGTGTTCTCCGCCTCCACCTCCTGATCTGATCTCTCAGGAGCCCTCATGAAGAGCTAGCAAACACGGATCAGGCCGCGCACCGTCTCCGCGCAAATACCGAGGAAATTCTCTTCCACCATCGAGAGATCACGGGACTCGTGACGGAAAAGGCCCCATTTCCGGTGCAGGGAGTTCCCGTCAAAACGGCAGGCGAGAAGCTCACCGGACTCCAATTCGCGCCGGGCAACCCAGGGAGCCACGACGCCCACCCCGATCCCGATCTTGGCCATCTCCTTGATCGCTTCCATGCTGCCGAGACTGAGGGCCGTCCGCAAACGCAGTCCCGTTCTATCAAGGTGGGCCCGCACCAGCCGGTAGGTCTCGCTGTTGCGGGCATAGACAAGGAGCGATTCCTCTTCCACATCATCAATTGGAACCAACTCGTAGTTCGCCCAGCGATGGGTAGGAGAAACAACGCAAATAAGCTCATCCTCAAACATGCTCTCGAATTTGCACCACGGGGGTACCGTGGTCTCCAGCCCCAGCACCAGATCCAGCTTCGAGTCGTTCAGGTACTCTATCAGTTGCGTGGTGTCTCCTGCCTCGATATGGATTTCGCAGCGGGGAAAACAATCGCGAAACTCCCGCAGGGCGGTCGGCAGCAGGTATTGGCAGAGGCTGTGGGTGGCTCCGATCCGGATACGGCCCTGACCCCAGCGCTTGAGCGCATCCAATTCGTGGGTCGCGGATTCCAGCTCGGACAGGACTCTGCGGCTTCTCCGCAGGAAAACGACCCCATCCTGGGTCACGGAGATTTTTTTTCCCCTGCGGTCCAACAGCTTGGCGCCCAACTGCTCTTCCAACCCGCGAAGAGAGTGGCTCACCGCCGATTGAGTCAGAAAGAGGCGCTCAGCCGCCCGGGTAAAACTCTTTGTCTCGGCCACCGCGACGAAGGCCCTGATTTGTCTCAAGTCTGGAAGTTCGGACTGCATGAGGCAGATTCATTTCAATCGAGAATAATTTGGAAGCACTGAACGTGCCAGCCTGCCGCTTCTGGCACGGGATCGGCTTCTACCAAGCGTGGTCAGCCTCCTCGAGACAAAACCCGCCCCCCCCGGTTA
>CAWWCX010000052.1:0-14963 GCA_963935445.1 uncultured Roseibacillus sp. | reverse complement strand
GCCTCGCAGCCAAGACCCCTCTCAAGACCCTGCGCGACATTGCCGCGCGGGACAGTTTCACCATCACGGTGGATCTTCACCTCGGAAAAGCGGACTACACCATCTACACCAGCGACATTTCCCCGGAGTATATCGACTTCAATCGAAGCGAATACGCCTACTGGAAAAATGCCGGGCTTGGCTAGCTTCCCGCCATACCGGCGAACGACCTCCCGGCGGGAGGGACTGCGGGGATTTCTCCTTCACCCGGGGCGTGCCTCGCAAAACCCGGCATGCCACCCCACTTTGATCGCCATCCCGTAACACTCGCTCAGGCGCGGCCCGGTGAGGACCCGGTGTTTCTTCCCGTCCGCAAGGATTCGCCCCTTCTTCATCAGGATCACCCGGTCTACCTCTGGTGGGATTTCCCGCACATCATGAGTGACCAGCATGACACCCGTTCCCTCGCGCATCAGACCCCGCACCGCCTCAATCAGCTTCCAAGCCCCTGGCAGGTCAAGAGAAGTGGTTGGCTCGTCAAAAATGAGCATCTCCGGGCCGTGCACCAACGCCCTCGCAAGGAGAAAACGACAGCGCTCTCCCGAGGAAAGTTCCCCGTAGTTCCGCCACATGAGCTCGTGCACCCCGGCCGCCTTCATGGCCTTCCAGGCCTTCCGCTTGTCTGCGGATGTGAAACTCTGGCCACGTGTGATCCCATAGGTTCCCTGCAACCCGGTCAGGACCACGTCACTTGCCAGCTCCTCCTCTTCGAAGAGTGACCGCTGTTCCGGAGTAACGAGCCCAATGCGCTCCCGCAAGTCATAGAGCGACCAGTATTCCTCGCCAAAGAGACGCGAGCACCCCTGCCCTGCGACAGGATGAATGTCTCCGGAAATCAGGGCCAGGAGAGTACTCTTGCCGGCACCGTTCGGGCCAAGGATGGCTACCCGCTCTCCCGCATCCACCCGCAGTGACAGGTCCTCAAACACCTTGTTGTCACCACGCCAGACCGTAACGTTCTCCAATTCAAGAACGGGCTCTCTCACGACGTTCCCTTCTGCCTGGCTTCCGTTCCGCGTCCGATTGGCTTCCACATGGTGATTCCCTCGCGCGCCAGCTTTACGCTGAATCATTGAATTCACGCAACAGCAAACCGTCCTCGCCCGTTCCCTTGCCCATCGCGCCTGCCACTCCTGCCAAACACATTCGGAAGCAGCTCTCTCAGGGACGCTGGCCCCACCGCGCCTGGCATATCAGCAATTTTCAGGCATCCGCCGGGGAGCACGACCCTGCGACTCCCTACTGGGACTCCACCCGCTCCGAGATGCGATTGAATTCCCGGGCTGCAAAGCTCAGCACCAGCTCCTCCAGGGCCTCGTCCCGGAGACGAGCAACTGCCTCCACGCTGAACCCCTGCGCCACCAGCTGCCTCGCGATGTGCGGAGTAATTCCCCGGGCACAGAGATAGAAAATCTCCTCATCATCGATCATGGCAGAGGTGCTGCCATGGGAGCACTTTACCTGGTCGGCATTGATCTCCAGCCCCGGCATGGAATTCGCTTCCGCGGATTCACTCATGAGCAGATTGCGGCAGGTCTGGTAAGCATCGGTGTGATGAGCCCCTTCATCTACCAGGATCAACCCGGAAAAGACCGTACGACTTTCATCATAAAGGGTATTCTTGTAGAGAAGGTCCGAATAGCTGCGCGCACTTGCATGATGCTGGAATGTGCGCTGGTCGTACTCCTGCTCATCTCTGGCAATACTCACCGAAAGCATGTCCGAATGGGCGTTTTCCCCTTCCAGCATGCTCAAGGATTCCTGTCGAGCCCAGGCCGCACCGGCATTCAGGATGAAAGACTTGGCGGTGGCGTCACGCGCCACCCTGGTATTGTTGATCTGGATCATGCGGGCCTGATCGCAGAGGTCCTGCAGGGCCAGGTAAGTGAGTTGCGAACCAGGCCCCGCAATCAGGTCGTTGACTGCCACAGCCCAGGCATCCCGCGCGGTCGTATCCGACTGGAAGTAGTCAATGACAGTCACCCGTGCATTCGTTCCCGTCACCACCAGGGTGTGCGGAAAAGTGATGATATGATCACCGGAGAGCCAGTGAAAGATCTCGATAGGCTTCTCCACCACCACTCCGTCAGGGACGTGAATGAACATCCCCGTCGAGACATGCGCCTGGTGGAGAGCCGCAAACTTGGCCGAGCCCAGACGGGGCTCGGACTTCATGAAGTAGTTGCGAACGAGTTCGGGATGCTGCTCAAGCGCGGAGCGCAGCGGCAGGCACACCACTCCCTCCGGCAGGTCAAACTCCTGCTCGTTCAACCCGTCATTGACAAAGCCGATCCGCGCCGCGCGCTTCTCCAGGCCACTCGCTCCCCGGTGCCCCACCACCGACTGAGGATCGGGAAATCGGGCTCCCTCGAAGTCAAGATGCCCCAGGCTGGCAAAACGCCATTCCTCGTCCCGGCGGGACGGCATGGATAACTCCTGAAACCGGGCCCAGCCGGACTGCCTCGAAGCGTTGAACCAATCCGGGACTCCGCCCAGCTTGTGCGGTTCCCGCTCCAGGGCATTTCCTCGATCCAATGTCGCTTCCATCAGTTTCTCCACGGTGGCTACTCTGTTCCGAACCCCGGACTAGCCCACGCTCCCTTCCATTTCCAACTCGATGAGCCGTTTGAGCTCCACCGAGTATTCCATTGGAAATTCCCGGACCAGGTCGTTGACGAACCCGTTGACCGCCAGGCTCATGGCCTCGCCTTCACTCAGGCCCCGCTGCTGCAGGTAGAACAGCATTTCCTCTGACACCTGGGAGACGCTGGCCTCGTGCTGGGTCGCATGCTGGTTGCCCCGCACCGTAATCGCCGGATAGGTGTCCGTCTGGCTGCTGGCATTGATGAGAAGAGCATCGCACTCCGTATTGTTCCGGCATCCCTTGAGGTGCTTGGGAATGTGCACCTGCCCGCGGTAGGTCGAACGCCCTTCCCCCACCGAGATGGACTTGGAAACCACGTTCGAGGTGGTTTCGTCGGCCGCGTGGATCATTTTCGCACCGGTATCCTGATGCTGACCGCTGTTGGCGAGGGCGATGGAAATCACCTCTCCCCGCGCCCTGCGCCCCTTCATGACCACACCCGGGTACTTCATTGTGAGCCGACTCCCGATGTTGCAGTCAATCCAGCGCACCTCCGCATTCTCGTGCGCTATGCCGCGCTTGGTCACAAGGTTGAAGACGTTGGAGCTCCAGTTCTGCACCGTGATATACTGCAGCTTGGCATCCTTCATGGCTACCAGCTCAACCACCGCGGAGTGCAGGGTTGCCGTCTCGAACTTTGGCGCAGTGCATCCCTCCATGTAGGTCATCTCCGACCCCTCATCACAGATGATGAGGGTGCGCTCGAACTGGCCGAAATTCTCCGAGTTGATCCGGAAGTAGGCCTGTAGCGGGTGGCGCACCTTCACTCCCTTGGGCACGTAGATGAACGATCCCCCGGAAAAGACCGCACTGTTCAGGGCGGAGAACTTGTTGTCCCCGGTCGGGATTACCTTCCCGAACCACGGCCGGAAGATTTCCTCATACTCCTTCAAGCCCTCGGTGGAATTGACGAAGATCACTCCGTCCTTCTCCAGTTCCTCCTTCACATTGGAGTAGGCCGCCTCGGAATCATACTGCGCCTCTACACCGGCAAGGAAGGCACGTTCCTGCTCCGGAATGCCAAGTCGCTCGAAGGTTTCCTTGATGTCGTCAGGAACCTCATCCCAGCTACGGGTCGGCTTCGTCCCGTCCGAGAGGTAATAGCGAATGATATCGAAGTCGATATTCTCGAGGTCCTTGGTCGCCCAGTGGGTCGGCATGGGCTTCGACTCAAACGTCTCAAGGGCCCTGTGGCGGAATTGCCGAACCCAGTCCGGGTCTTCCTTTACGTCGCAGATGTAGTCAATGGTAGCCGCACTCAGACCCCGACCCGCATCATACTTGTGGGACTCGGGGTAGGAAAAGTCCCCCTTGCTGCGATCGATCTCGATCGCTTCCTGTGTCCCCGAATCCAAGATCGCTTCACTCATATTCTCGCTGTTACAGGTCTTCTCCTCATCCCCCTACCGCCACTTCCTCCTTCAGGAAGTCGTAGCCCTTCTGCTCCAGTTCAAGCGCCAGTTCCTTGCCTCCACTCCGCACGATCTGACCGTGCGCAAGGACATGCACATGGTCAGGCTCAATGTAGTCGAGCAGGCGCTGGTAGTGCGTGATCACGAGGAAACCTCGCTCCGGGGAGCGCATGGAATTCACCCCGTTCGCGACCACCTTCAGGGCATCGATATCGAGACCGGAGTCCGTTTCGTCCATCACGCAGTAATGCGGCTCCAGCATCATCATCTGGAGCACCTCATTACGCTTCTTCTCGCCGCCCGAAAACCCTTCATTCACCGAGCGCGAGGTGAACTTGCGGTCAATTCCCAGCTGGTCCATCTTCTGGTAGAGCTCCTGGTAGTAGGCCACTGCATCAATCTCCTCTCCCTCGGGCAGGCGCGCCTGGCGGGCAGCCCGGATGAAATTGGCCATCGTGACTCCCGGGACTTCGGCCGGATACTGGAAAGCGAGGAAAAGTCCTGCCCGGCTCCGCTCATCAATCTCGAGCTCCAGAAGATCCTCACCATCCATGGTCACGGATCCACCTGTCACCTCGTAGTCTTCATGCCCGGCGACAACCTTGGAGAGTGTCGACTTGCCCGATCCGTTCGGTCCCATGATGGCGTGCACCTCGCCCTTCGGGACTTCAAGGCTCAAGCCCCTCAGGATTTCGTTACCGTCAATGGCCGCGTGAAGATCTGTGATGACCAGGCTCATGTTTGATTAGTTATTTGAAGGCGGTGAGGGGTGGAGAGATTCCTGGTTCTGGTCAAGAACCTTTCGGAAGGGTTCCGCGAATGGTCAGTTCCAACCTGCTGACTTCAGCGCCCTCCGGGAGATTGAGAAGATCCGTGATCCGGCATCCCTCCTTGAACGAAATGTCGTGAATTCTCCCGGAGTCCCGGTCCTGGAAGTGGACGTGCGGAGTGAGGTTGACGCAAAAGCGGGACGGCTCACGGTCGAAGTTCACCTGATTGACCAGCCCATGATCGACCAGGGCATCCAGACAATTGTAGACGGTCGCCAGCGAGATGGTCGGCATGTCCTCCTGCACCCTCCGGAAGACATCGTTGGCGGTGGGATGATCCCTGTCATGCAAAAGCACGCTGTAGACCTCACGGCGCTGTCTGGTCATGCGGAGCCCTCGCAGTTCCGAGGGAATTTCGGCCGGGGCGCAGGGTAGCTTTTCACCGTCGTTGCTAGCCATGCGGGGAAGCTATGGTGGCGAACCCCATGCGCAAGAGCTAATTGGAATAATTCCAATTTTTGTTTTTGTGGAGTTGGCTTTCCGCTCGAAAGCGACTTTGCGCCCGGAAGACGACTCCCCCGGGCCGGCATCATCCTTCAGTTCGAGGCAGCTCCGGACCCGTGGCGCTCGATCCCTCCCGGGAGACCTGCCGGGCCGATTGAAAACTCGACTCGCCCTGTTCTCCGCTCCCTGAGCCCTCCCCGCTTCTTCGGTTGCATCCATGCGCACTTCTTCCATGCGACGAGGAGCCAACCCCTTCACCCTCCTCCACATGATCACCGGTTAATGCCCGGGCCAGAGGAATATGGCACAGACCAGGGTGGCCACCCCGTAGCCGAGTCCAACGAGGGTCAGAATACGCCAGCGCCTGTCGTTCGCCGTGGCCCAGGTCGCCAGGTCGCGGAAGGTATAGGGCATGCCCACCCAGAACAGGCCCTTTGTCAGGAGGATGTAGCTGAAGATCGGGATCAGCAACCGGGTGCCCGGATCCTTGTTGAAGGAGGCCTCGAGCAGGGGACTGCTCACCATCAGGGCCAGCACTCCGAGCGCGCGCACAAAGAGAAACTCTTTTACATACAAGACCATGCCAAGGAAGGCCGCGGGGACCAGGATTCGCAGCCACGGCTTCACGGCATTGAACTCCCCGATATCCATGGCCAGGGACGAGATCAGTCCCTTCCCATCCGGCGCGATGAGCAACCAGAACCATCCCATCCCCACCGCCAAGGTGTAGACCCCGGCCATCCGGTGTCGCGGAAGCCTGATCAGCCACTGCTTGCAGGCCTCTGCCTTCCACAACATCAACCCATGCGCCACCAGGAGGTAGGCAGCCAATGCATAGCCCGCAAGATCGAGGGGAATGGTTTCATAGGGATGCGGGCCCATTTTCGTGGGCGCTAGCTACGCCAGCACCGGTGGCAGGTAAAGGGCAAAGGAGGGAATTCCACCCATTATGCCACCCCACCAGCCTCTTCAGGCCGGATTTTCCACCCTGCTCTCCCCCAGCGCGGCTGTGCCGAACAGGGTGAATCCGGTGGAATCCTCGATCTCAACCTCGAAGATTTCACCTTTCAGGCGTTTCGCATCGCCATCAAAAATGACGATCTTGTTCTGAGGCGTTCGGCCGCTGAGCCGTAGCTTGTTGGTCTTGCTCGGCCCCGTACACAGAACTTCCTGCCGCGTGCCAATGAGAGCCGCGTTCCTGCTCAGGGCAATCTCTCCCTGGATGCGCAGCAACTCCTGGTTTCGCTCCTCCTTCACCCGCTCCGGCAACTGCCCATCCATTTCGGCAGCCGGGGTATTCTTCCGCTTCGAGTAGCGGAAGATGAAGCTGTTATCAAACTGAAGGCGCTGCACGCAGTCGACCGTTGCCTGAAAGTCCTCCTCGGTCTCCGTTGGGAAACCCACGATGATGTCCGTCGTGATCGCAAGGTCCGGGCGGGCTGCCTTCATCTTCTCACAAATCGATATGAACTTCTCGTTCCTGTAGGGACGCCGCATCGCCTTGAGGATGCGGTCGCTGCCACTCTGCATCGGAAAGTGAATGTGAGAACAGAGCTTGGGCAGGTAGGTGAAGGCGGCCACAAGGTCATCGCGATAGCCGATCGGATGAGGCGAGGTGAACCGAATACGCTCAATCCCATCCACCTCGTGCACCGCCTCTAGCAACTGCACAAAGGGAGATTTCCCCTCTACCTTCGGAAACTCCGTGCGTCCGTACAGGTTTACGATCTGTCCAAGGAGAGTCACCTCCTTCGTTCCCGAGTCCGCCAGGCGCCGCACTTCCTCCACCACGTCAGGAATCGGCCGACCGCGTTCTTTTCCCCTTGTATCGGGGACAATGCAGAAGCTGCAGCGCATGTTGCAGCCCTGCATGATCGAGACGAACGCCGTGGGCTGCCGCTCCTCCGCAACATGATCACGAATGGTATTCTGGCTCCCCTCCTCCTCTCCGGTATCCAGCACGGCCTCCCCTCGTTCGCCACCCTGCTCCCACTCAGCGGGGGCGTCCTCGACCCTGACGCTCTCCATTTCCAGACCAACCTCGTCCATTCTCCCCTCAAGCCGTTTCCGCAGGATTCCATCCACGTATCCAAAAACCCTGTGATACTTCTGAGTGCCCACCACCAGGTCCAGGTGGGGGATTCGCTCGAACAACTCCTCTCCCCTGCTCTGCGCCATGCAGCCCATGAACCCGTAGACCACGTGGCCACGCCGCTCGCGGTGCTTCCCCATCATCCCCATCTTCCCCAGCGCCTTCTGCTCAGCCTGATCGCGCACCGAACAGGTGTTTACCAGGATGGCATCGGCCTCCTGCTCCTCAAGGGTGAGGGTATAACCTCCCTCCACGAACATCCGGGCAACCTGCTCGGAATCACGTTCGTTCATCTGTCACCCGTAGGTTTTTATGAAGACTTTGGGCATTCTACGTCTCGCGCCGGCGGGATCTCTACCGCCAATCACCCTAAAGATCAACAGTTGTCGGACAGGCCTCTCTTCCACCGCAGCCACCCACCCCGTGGCTCGGTGTCCCTCCTGCAATCCTGCGATGCAGATAATAACGAATTAACCATTTCATCCGGATCTGCTAAGGTCATGCCTGTTGGCTCCTCAAATCGACACGTTCATTCTCTATCTCGCCACCGAACGCGGCCTCTCCGACGCCTATCAGTTCTCGGTCCGGCAATCGCTCGAGACTCTCCTGCTCTGGGCCCGGAAGAAAAATTTCGCTGAATGGCAAGACCTCGGAGTGGATGACCTCTCCGCCTTCCTCGCCCACTTGAAGAAGGGACGCGAGGCCTCCTCCCTGCGGATCTCAGTCGTCCACCTGAAAATCTTCTTCCGCTTCCTCACCTCGCGGAACCTGATTGAGGCGGACCCCGCTGAACCGCTTCTCTCCCCGCGCACGGGAAGTCTCCTCCCCGAGACCCTGCACGTCGTCGAGGTGGAAAAACTCCTCAATTCCATCGATGCCGCCCAGCCCCTTGGCCGCCGCGACCTGGCCATCCTTGAGCTCTTCTATTCCTCTGGCCTTCGCCTGGCCGAAATCTGTTCCATCCGCCTGGAGAGCCTCGACCTCGAGGACGGCTTCCTGAGGGTCACCGGCAAGGGGAACAAGACCCGCATCGTCCCAGTGGGCGCACGAGCACGGGGGGCACTAGAAACCTACCTCACCAACGAGCGACCGAAGCTCGTCAAGCCGCACACCTCCTCGGAAATCTTCCTCTCGGTGCGTGGTGGACCGCTCGGCCCCGACCGTGTCCGGAAAATCGTCAAGGAACGCGCTCGGCAGGCGGGCATTGAGCAAAACATCTATCCGCACCTCCTTCGCCACTCCTTCGCCACGCACCTCCTCCAGAACGGGGCGGATCTCCGCGTCATCCAGGAACTCCTCGGTCATGCCGACATCGCAACCACCCAGATTTACACTCATGTGGATGACCAGGGCCTGAGAAAGGTTTACAAGCAATTCCACCCCCGCGCCTGACCGCATTCCGGGGCTCGACCTTCCCGCCTCCCCTCAACTAAGCCAAATTGGGTATAAACCCCAAAAAATCAGCGGCTGAGGTCGCTTGCACCATGACATCTCCATGGTAGGGTACTGGTCCCCCTTAATGATTCCTACCCTTGTGACCTGCCCCCGACCGCTCTCCGGTCAGGCACAACGGACCACCACCTTCTCCCCCTGGATCATTGCCCTCGCCCTCGCGGCCTCCTTCACGCCTTTGAGCGCACAGGGAAATCCGAGGATCAATGAGCTCGTCGCCAACAACAAGACGACACTAGATGACGTCGATGGGGACTCCTCCGACTGGATCGAGATCTACAACCCCGGACCCCAGCTCAATCTCGGAGGATACAGCCTTACCGATGACCCCTCCCTGCCCGGCAAGTGGACTTTCCCGGGTGGACAATTCCTAGGGTCCAACGCCTACCTCGTGGTCTTTGCCTCGGGAAAGGATCGTGCCGCTCTCGGGCAACAGCTTCACACCAATTTCTCCCTCGATTCAGAGGGTGATTACCTCGCCCTCTGCGACCCCAGTGGCACCGTCATCGACGAGTTCGCACCGGCATTTCCTTCTCTCAAGCGCGACATCGGCTTCGGCCCCGGCAGCGAGGGGACTCCCGGATACCTCTTCCCCCCGACCCCGGCCTCGGCTAACGGCCCCGCCCTGACTGGATTCGTGGCGGACACCAACTTCTCCCACCAGCGAGGGTTCTACGATGAGCCCATCTCCGTCACCATCAGCAGCGCCACCCCGGGTGCGACCATTCGCTACACAACGAACGGACGGGAACCCACACCCACTTCGGGGCAAATCTACACCGGGCCCGTTTCCATAAGTTCCACCACCGTTCTCCGTGCCATCGCCTACAAGAATGGCCTCGTTCCCACCAACGTGGACGCCAAGAGTTTCCTCTACACTGCGGACATCATTCAGCAGCCCAATATGCTCGGCTCGGTAGTCAACTCAACCGACTACCGCGACGAAATTCAGCCCGCGCTCAGGGAGCTGCCCGTCGTCTCTCTTTCCTTCAACCCTGGTGACATTCTCGGAGGCAATGGCATCCACACCCGCTACTGGCTTACCGGGCGCACTAGCGAACGGGAGGTCCATTTTGAATACTTCAACCCCGCAAATCCCGGCGACTCCACCCATGAACCAGCAGGGATCCGCATCCACGGCGGCAACTCCCGGGAACACCCCAAGAAGAATTTCCGCATCTACTTCCGCTCGGACTACGGGTCCTCGCGCCTCGAACACCACCTCTTCCCCGGGTCCCCGGTGGACAGCTTCAAACACCTCCTCCTCCGCGGAGGTGGTCACGATGCCTGGACTTTCCGCGCCGACTGGAACAATGCCAGCTTCATCCGCAACGAGTTTCTTCACCGCCTCCAGCGCGACATGGGACAACCATCTCCCTACGGCCGCATGGTCAGCCTGTTCCTCAACGGGGACTACTGGGGCATCTACGAACTGCAGGAATGCCCCTATGCTGACTTCAATGCCGATCACCACGGGGGCAAGGCAGAGGACTGGGATGTCATCAAGCACGGTGCGGAAGCAGAGGACGGCAACTCTGCTGCCTGGAATGAACTGATGAGCATGGCCCAAGCAGGGATCCGCTCCGATTCCGATTACACCGCCATCCAGCGCTTCATCGATATCGACAATTTTTCAGATGCCCTCATCCACCGCATCTGGTCCAGCGATGAGGACTGGCTCGCTCCGGCCTACCGCAACGGCCAGGAAATCCTGACCTTTACCGACGACAAGAACTGGTATGTCTCCAGAAAGACCCGGAATGGCGAAGAGCCCTTCATCTTTTACTCCTGGGATGCCGAGATGTCGATGGGCATCCCCTTTTCACGCAATTCTGCAACGGGCTCTCCAAATACCCGCTCCTGGCTCAATGACTTCAGCCGCGTCGACAATCCAAACTCACCGGGCATCGTCTATGACGCCCTCCGCCGCCATCCTGAATTTCAGCTCCGCTTCGCCGACCGCCTGCACAAGCATATGTTTAACAAGGGGGCCCTGACCACCCCGCACCTGCAGGACAACTGGGATTCCCTCGTCGACACCGTCTACTCGCCGGTGGTCGGCGAGTCCGCGCGCTGGGGTCTGGACAGCTACACCGGCATTTCCCGCCGCTTCGCCTACACGAGGAATTCGCAGTGGGTTCCTGCGGTCAACTGGGTCAGAAGCCAGTTTCTCGTCAACCGCACGCCCACCGTTCTCGATCAGTTCCGAGCGGTAAACCTCTATCCCAATGTGGTCGCACCCGTGCCTTCCCTGACAGAGACGCGCTATCCAGGTCCGGTCGCACTGTCCCTCTCGACGACCACCCCGGGAACGACGGTATACTTCACCACCAACGGCGTGGACCCCCGCGTTCCCAACGAACAGGACACGGTCTCCCTAGTAACCAGCGGGCACCCGGTGCAGGCGCACGTCCCCACCGCCACCAGCAATGCGGCCATCGGCACCACGTGGCGCACGCAGGCGGACCCCGCGAACATAGACGACTGGGTCAGTGGGCCCAACGGGGTCGGCTACGAGCGTTTTCCCACCAGCGCCACAAGCTACGCTGCGTTGATCAGGACCGAGCTCACGGACATGTACGAGGAGAACCCGTCCACTTACATCCGCTACAAATTCACGATTCCCGACCAGGCTGGCATCGACCGACTCAATTCCCTTGTTCTCCGCATGCGCTACGACGATGGCTTTGCGGCCTACCTCAATGGCACCAGAGTCGCATCCTCCAACGCCAACTTTACAGGGTGGAACTCGGCAGCCTCTTCCAGTAACAGCGACCGGAACGCACTGAACTATGAGAGCTTCGAGCTGCCCGATGCCCTTGGCCTTCTCGTTCCCGGCGAGAACGTCCTGGCCATTCACGGGTTGAACCGGAGCCTCAGCAGCAGTGACTTCCTGATTCAGGCCCTCCTCGAGGGAGAAACCGGGGAAACAGGAGGAACGGTCTCCCCCTCCGCAACGCCCTACACCGAACGCATCGCCATCGACCAGACCACAAGGATCAAGGCCCGCACCCGGAGGGGCGACGGAACCTGGTCCGCTCTGCTCGACCTCCTCTACCAGATCGGCACCCCGGCCTCCTTCGAAAATCTCAGGATCACTGAAATCCACTACCATCCTACGGACCCGGCCACCGGGGCCGAGGTGGCTCTTGCCGACTCCGACAATGAGTTCGAGTTCATCGAACTCCGGAATGTGAGCGAGGGCACAATCGATCTCAGCCTCTGCCACTTCGACAAGGGGATCGACTTCCAGTTCCCAATTGGAACTTCCCTCCCGGCCGGCCAGCAGATTCTGCTCGTCAACAATCGACAGGCTTTTCTAGCCCGCTACGGAAACACCGTCGCGCCCGCCATCATCGGCGAGTTCCAAAACGGCACCAGCCTCTCCAACAAGGGGGAACGCCTCGCCCTCCAGGATGCGGACAACAGAAAAATTTTCAGCTTCCCCTATCAGGACGAAGATCCCTGGCCCGTGAGCACCGACGGCAGCGGTCCCAGCCTCGTCCTGATTGACCCTCTCGGCACGCCGGAGGAGGCCCTCGACGAAGGCTCCCGCTGGCGGGCCTCCCATCTGAACGATGGCGCACCGGCTCTGGGGGATGAATGGTCCTACGCGCTCTGGACCCGCAAGTTCTACGGACCACTGGCAGGAACGGATCCCCTTGTCACCGACCCGTCCCTCGTCCCCGGTCCCGGCGGCCTCAGTAACTTCATGCTTTATGCCCAGGGCTACGACCTCGGCGCCGCCCCGGCGCACGAACTGAACATCGTGTCCATGGGACGGGTCAACGATTCCGACTACCTGACTCTCACCTACCAGCTGCGAAGCGATCTCCTGGGCGCTACCGTGACACCCGAGGTCAGCAACGACCTCCTCTTTTGGAGTCCCACCACCGTGCCTGTTCTGGAAACCGACAACGGGAATGGCACCATCACGCTCACCGTGCGCGACTCACAGCCGGTCGAAGCGGGAACAACCCGCTATCTCCGCCTGCGGATCGAGGAGTAGATTCCCACCCCGGACCCTGTAGGGCGGGAAGAATCCTCAACCTGCTCGCCGCCCGGCGGGAATCAACGCCACCTGCCCAAAAGCCGTTGCCACCGCAAAAGGGAAAGGTATGCTGTGAAGGGGATGAGCGAGACGCCTGCCGTCCAGGTCAAAAATCTGGTGAAGGACTTCCGGGGATCCTCCACGAAGGAGCCTGCTTCCGGGGACTTGTTACGTGAGTCTCCGGCTCCGGACGCTCCGGACGATATTCCGCCCCCCGCGAGGGGAATGGTGCGGGCCGTGGACAATGTTTCCTTCGAGATCGCATCTGGCGAGATCTACGGTCTGATCGGCCCGAATGGCTCAGGGAAGTCGACCACAATGAAGGCCCTCCTCGGCCTCGTCAGCCCGACTTCGGGCACCTGCTCCATCTTCGGCCGCGACTCCAGCAAGGTCGACTCCCGCCAGGATGTCGGCTTTCTTCCCGAGAACCCCTACTTTTACAAGCACCTCAGCGGGGAGGAAACGATCCGGTTCTACGGCAGGCTCTGCGGCATGAAGGGAGCCGCCCTCCGCAAGCGAACCCTTGAACTTCTTGAGCTCGTCGGGCTGCAGGATGCCGGCAAAAGGCGTCTCGGCGGCTACTCCAAGGGCATGCTCCAGCGCATCGGACTGGCTCAGGCCCTTGTCCAGGACCCCCGGCTCCTCATCCTCGACGAACCGACCGCCGGAGTAGACCCCATCGGCTCCCGCCAGATTCGCGACCTGATTCTCAAGCTCAAGAAGAGAGGGTTCACCGTCTTTCTCTGCTCTCATCTCCTCGAGCAGGTCCAGGAGGTCTGTGACCGGGTCGGGATTATCCACCGGGGCGCTCTGGTGAAGGAAGGCCGGCTTGAGGATCTCATCGCCATCGAGGACCAGACCGAAATCATCCTGCGTAACGCCACTCCCGGGCTTCTCGACAGGATTCATGACCTCGCTCACAGGGAAGAGGATGTCGAACTGGTCCGGAGCGGCCACCCTCGCACAACCCTTGAACGACTCTTCCTGCGCGAAACCATCCAGCGGGACTCCGTGGACCCTCGTGGAGAACAGGAAACTGCAAGCAAGGAACCGTCCTCATGAGCCGCCGTCCCTCTTCCACCCCCCTGTTTTCCTTCAGCAGGATCTGGATCATCACGGGCAATACCTTCACGCACCTGATGCGCATGAAGATCTTCTATTTCCTGCTCGTCTTCGTCCTTATCTGGCTCGGCGTGAACGTCTTCAAGCTTCCCCACACTGCCGGTCCAGAGGGAGTGGGCGGTGAAGAACTCCGCCTCCTGAAGGCTCCCCTCATGGGCACCATGAAGCTCTTTGCCATCATCATCGGCATCGTGGCCACCGCCCTCCTCATTCCCCGGGACATGGAGGATCGCACCCTCTACACCATTCTCGCCAAGCCCGTCCCCCGCCTCGACTACCTTCTGGGCAAACTCTGCGGAGTGCTCCTCCTCGTCCTCGCGGGACTGGCTGTCATGACGCTGCTCCTCGATGCAGTTCTCTGGTACCGCATGCAGAACATCCTTGCCGAATTCGATCAGGTGGCCGCCATCCTGGTCGAGCAGGGGCAGTTCACCGCCGCGGAACGGGACGAAGCGAGGGGGGAGCTTCTCAGTCAGGGGGTCACCTGGGATCTTCAGGCTGCTGTTCTGGTCATCTTCTTTGAAGCGGCCATCATCGCGGCTCTCGCTCTCCTGGTTTCCACCTTTTCCTCCAGCACCCTCTTCACAGTGGTGATTTCCACGCTCTGCTACTTCATCGGCAACTTCATTGCAGACGGACTCGACCACTGGCGCGGAACCACGGGCATGGAGGAAGGCGGCATCGGGGCATTGTCCACCAATGCGATCTTTGTCGCCTTTCCCGACTACCGCCCGTTCAAGATAGTGGATGAGGTCGTGGCGGGGCAGGTATTCCCGCCGGACGTGCTTGGAGGTCTCGCCCTCTCCACCGGCCTCTACGTCGGCCTCTACGTCTGTCTCTTATACACATCTCCGAGCCCACGAGACCGTACTAGATC
>CAWWCX010000051.1:0-15316 GCA_963935445.1 uncultured Roseibacillus sp. | reverse complement strand
AGTACGGTCTCGTGGGCTCGGAGATGTGTATAAGAGACAGTCAAGCACCAGAACCATGGACGTCATCCAGAAAATCGAAAAGGAGCAACTCAAGGAAGACGTTACCGATTTCAACGTCGGGGACTCGGTGAAGGTGCACACCCTTGTGCGTGAGGGGAACAAGGAGCGCGTACAGATCTTCGCTGGAGTGGTCATCGCCAAGCGGGGCAGCGCCGTCAATGCGGCCTTCACCGTGCGCAAGATCTCTTACGGAGAGGGTGTGGAGCGTGTCTTTCAGGTCCACTCCCCCCGGATCTCCAAGATCGAGGTCACTCACCGCGGCAAGGTCCGCCGCGCCAAGCTGCACTATCTGCGGAACCGGGTCGGAAAGCGCGCCCTTCAGGTCAAGAGCGCCGACCAGCGCTAGGCAGCGGCCCGCTTATCCAGTTGTTCCCCCACGGACCCGGCTCCAGTCCCGGATCCGTTCCACCTTCGGCTTGTATTTTGAACCGCATCAGTGATTCTGATCTCACGTGCGGATTCCAGTCCCGATAGTCATCGGTGTTTCGCTTGCTGCGGTGGCCCTGTCCTGGTGGCTCCGCACAAAGGACATGGATTTCCTCACTCCCTCCGGGGAAACAAGGCCCCTGCCTCAATTCATGACCGATCCGGACAGCGATTCCGGTCCTCCTGAACCGGTTCAGGGCGCCGAACTCGCCGAGGCTAGTCCTCCGTCCGACCCCCCTATTCCCAGCAACCCGGATCTGGATCTGGGAGATCTCGAGAGCTCTCCGGGATTAGCGGAATACTCAGAACACGCAGGCAGTGGAGCCGGTTACCTCCTGAATCTAGCTACTGAACTGGAGCTGAAAGGCTACTTTGCACGCTCTCTCCTCGCATGGGAGCGAGTAATCGACTCCTGCCACCCCTCACCACCTGAGCGCAAGACGGCCGAGGACGCGGTGACCCGGATCCGCCCTTCCCTCCCGGGATGGAACATCGACCCCGCGGGGGATATTCCACTTGTTCTCCAGCTTAGAGTCCCACATCCCGCATCCGGCAATCTCAAGCAGGCCATGCAGGAAGCCGCTGACTTCCTCCGCCGGGACTCTGACCTCACGCTCCTGATCGAACCACGTATCACCTCCGCCTCCTCGCGAGGCTCCTCCGGCGACACCCCGTTGACCATTTCCTTTTCGGGTTCCGGCGACGGGGAGCGTCAGGTCCGCTCCCTCTCACCCGGCAATGACGAAATCGCGCACTACCGGCTTCTCATTCTCAACAACGCCTACCAGCTGGTCCGCCAGGAGCTTCTCACCGCCGATGGAATTGTTCCTCCGCAACCACGCAGCAACAACGAGGATCCCGCACTTGATTTCCAGCGTCAGATCAGCAGGTTGCACTGGCTCCGTTTCGCTGAATCCCTTAATCGCGCCCAGGCTGCCAACAATTAAATGCGGCCGAAAGGCCCCGCCGCACGCCCGATTGCCCTGATTTCGAGATGCCCTGTGCACAGACGCTGGACAGGAGTGACCAATAAATGCTCGATTTCCCGTTTGCTCGCTCAGGATGGACGGCCCCGCTTTGACACGGGGCTCAAGTCCCCTCACACTGGAGCCATGCTGAGACCCATTCTCGCCAGCGCAGCACTGCTCGGTTGTCTTGCACCCAGCACTGCTCCGGGGCAGGCCGAAAAGGCCGCTCCTGAGGTCCCCTCCGTCCGGGACCTCGGCAACGGAAAGTTCGAGGTCGGCCTCGTCACCTTTCACCAGCAGAGCCGCGAGATCAGCTTCCCCTCCGAGGTCAACATGAAGGAGGGAGCCTTGGAGTATGCTGTCGTCCACCACAACGGGAAGATTCACGAGGCCATCCTCATCACCAAGGCCCGGCCCTTCCACGTGAATATTGCCCTCAAGATTCTGGGCTACAAGGAATCCAAGGAGCTGTTCCCCATCCTTGATGAGGATTTCCGCCCCACCGGAAAGTTCCCCAAGGTCCCCGAGGCAGTCAGGAATGCCGCGCGGGCCGGCATTCACCTCGAGTGGAAGGACAAACGCGGCAAGGTCCAGACCGCCACCCTGAATGACTGGATCACCCACACCGTCACCAACAAGGCCCTCCCGGCCAAGCCATGGGTCTACGGGGGCTCCTACATCCACAACAATTCCTTCCAGGCCGAGGCTTCCGGCGACATCGTGGCTCTCTTCACCAACAACGCCTCTCTTTTCAACTGGCCGGGACGGGACGGGAATCTCGACGACGTGTGGATTCCCACCAGTGCCCGCGTGCCCGAAGTGGGAACTTCGGTCAAGGTAACCATCAAACCTTTCCTCAAGACCGAGCCCGGCCCCACCGGCAAGGCCAGCCGCTAGGAAGGAACCCTTCCCGCAGAACCTCTCCCCGTCACTCCGCCTTCTCCAATCACCAGCCATCATGAAGACCCTCCTCACCTTCACCCTCGCAGCCGCGACGCTCTCCTCCACCGTTCAGCTCAGTGCGCAGAACCAGAGTGAATACCTCTCCCTCCGGCTCGAAATGGAACGAGCCATCCGCAAGGGCAACGCCTTCCTGCAGAGCCAGCAGGACAAGGATGGTTTCTGGGGAGAGAAGGAAACGCCTGCCCTCTCCGCCCTCGTCCTCGCCGCCATGATGCGCGATCCCGGCCTCGACTACACCAAGGCTCATCCCTCTCATGTCGAACAGGGCTTTAACTGGCTCGTCAAGCAGCAGAAGGATGACGGCGGTATTTACGTCAAGGGGCTCGCCACCTACAACACCTCTTCCTCCATCATGGCCCTTCTCGCCCGTGGAAAGAAGGAGGACGAACCCATCATCCTTAAGGCGCGTGAGTTCCTGATCAACCAGCAGACCGACTGGGGCAACAAGGGGACCTCCGACAATAAATACGACGGCGGCGTGGGATACGGTGGAACCTATGCCCACTCGGACATGTCCAATACCTACCTCGCCTTGGAGGCCCTCTACCACTCGCGCCAGGTTGCCAAGGACAACAAGGCCGGCCAGCAACCCGAACTCGACTGGAAGGCTGCTCTGAGCTTCATCTCCCGCTGCCAGAATCTCGAATCCACCAACGACCAGATCACCTCCGTTGCGGAAGAAGACGAGGGGGGCTTTGTCTACTTCCCGGGAGACAGCAAGGCCGGCGAACGCGAACTCAAGGACGGACGGGTGGCCCTGCGCTCCTATGGGTCGATGTCCTACGCAGGCCTTCTCTCCATGATCTATGCCGACCTCAACCCGGATGACAAGCGGGTCAAATCCGTCCTCAAGTGGCTCGGCGCCAATTATACCCTCAAGGAAAACCCCGGCCTCGGTCAGCAGGGGCTCTACTATTACTACCACGCCATGACCAAGAGCCTCGTGGCAGCCGGTATCGACCTCCTCGAGCGCCCGGACGGCACCAAGGTAGACTGGCGTAAAAACCTCGGCCGCCTCCTCGTCAGCAATCAGGGGAAAGACGGGTCCTGGGTGAACGAAAACTCCCGCTGGTGGGAGAACGACGACATCCTGGTCACCTCCTATGTCGTCCTCACTCTCGAGCAACTCTACTACTCGATTCCCGAGTAGGCCTTTCCTCCTCCTTCATCCGGAAAGGGAAACCGCTCCCCGGACCAGGCCCCACCCGGGGCGATCCTCGGGGAGACAGGATTCGAACCTGCGACATCCGGCTCCCAAAGCCGGCGCTCTACCAAGCTGAGCTACTCCCCGTCAGGACTGGGCGGAACGTCCCCGATTCCCACCTCGCGATCAAGGCCGAACTCACGGACCGGGGCAATTGAGGTCCGCGAAAAGCCCTCAGGGGGCCAAATTTTCCTCATTGCCCGCCAAATCCACTCCCCCAGCCCCGTAAGATGGGCTAGCTTCCGGGTGCCCTGACCCATAGAATATTGACCGTGGCATGAATTCCCACCTCCGCCTCTCTCCACTGAACTTCGGTCTGGCCGCCTTCGCGTTCGGCTGCGCAACCGCTTCGGCGGAAATTGATTTCAACCGCGATATCCGGCCAATTCTCTCGAACAACTGCCTCTCCTGCCACGGCCCCGACGAGAAAGAAAGAAAGGCCGACCTGCGCTTGGACTCCCGGGAGGGAGCCACCGCTGACCTGGGAGGCTACTCCGCGATTGTACCGGGCGATACCGAGGAAAGTGAACTGATCTTCCGCCTCATTACCGATGACATCGAGGAACGCATGCCACCCAAGGGCAAGGGCCGCCCTCTCACGGGAGGGGAAATCGATCTTCTCAAACGCTGGGTCGCGGAAGGAGCGCAGTTCGCCCGCCACTGGTCCTACCTGCCTCCCTCACGGCCTGCCCTTCCAGACGTGAACAGGCCCTCGTGGGCACATCACCCTCCCGACACCTTCGTTCTTGCCATGCTGGAGCGCCACGGCCTGAAGCCCTCTCCGCAGGCAGACCGCTGGACGCTCGCCCGCCGGGCCGCAATCGACCTCACCGGCCTGCCCCCCACCCCAGAAGAGGCGGGCGCCTTCGTAAACGACAAGTCTCCGCACGCCTACTCGGACTATATCGATCTTCTCCTTGCCAAACCGGCCTATGGCGAACACTGGGGCCGACAGTGGCTGGATCTCGCACGGTATGCTGACTCGGCCGGCTACGCCGACGATCCGCCCCGGACCATCTGGGCCTATCGGGACTGGGTAATCCGTGCCATCAACGCCAACATGCCCTTCGACCAGTTCACGGTGGAGCAACTTGCCGGAGACCTGCTTGAACAACCCACCAATGACCAGCTGGTCGCTACCGCGTTCCACCGCAATACCCTCACCAATAACGAGGGCGGCACTAACGACGAGGAATTCCGCAACGTGGCCGTGGTCGACCGGGTCAACACAACGATGCAGACCTGGATGGGGACCACCATGGCCTGTGCTCAGTGCCACACACACAAGTACGACCCCATCACACAGAACGAATACTTTCAATTCTTCGCCTTCTTCAACAGCACCGAGGATGCCGACCGCCGCAACGAGGCTCCCCTGACCCAGGTCTACACCCCGGAGCAACGAAACATGGAGGCCAGACTCCGCCGGGAGCTCGGTGAACTCAGGGCCGAGCTGACCATGGACAGTCCCGAACTCGCCCGGGAACAGAAAAAGTGGGAAACAGACCTCTCCATCCCCCTGGTCTGGTCCAAGGTCCAGCCCGCGGCGATCTCAGCCACCAATGGGGTGAAGCTGACAGCCGGTCCGGAGGGCCTGATTCAGGCCACCGGAGCCGCTCCCGACAAGACAGTCTACACCGTGGAGTTCCCCATCACTCACGAGATCCGGGCCCTCCGCCTCGACCTCGTTCCCGTCGACGGCGCAGTAGGCCGGGAAAACAACGTCGTCGTCAACCGGATCGCTGCTACTCATCTTCCGCCCGATTCCGCCGGCGGCATCCGCGGCAAGATCGTCCGCATCGAACTTCCAGGCAGCAACAAGTTCCTGCAACTTGCTGAAGTACAGGTTCTCTCCGGAGGCAGCAATATCGCCCCGCAGGGAAAGGCCTCGCAAATCTCCACCTACCCGGGCGGCCCCGCACAGCACGCCAACGACGGGAACACCAACGGCGACTTTAATGCAAAGTCGGTCAGTCACACCGAGGGAGGAAGCGATCTCTGGTGGGAGGTCGATCTTGGCTCCATGCGTGAGATCGACGAGATTGTCGTCTGGAACCGTACCGACGGGAACACTGCCAGCCGCCTTGCCGGATACCGCGTCCTCGTCCTCGACGACGATCGCAGGACCATCTGGAGACAGGAACCGGAGGCTGTTCCCATGCCCAGCACCAGCCTGGCCACCTCCGGGGCGCGGCCGGTAACGTTCGCCGCCGCCAGCGCAGACTTTGCTCAGGATCAGTTTCCCGCCAGCGCAGTCATCAGCACCGGGCTCGACCCTGCCCGCGGCTGGGGACTCGCGCCCAGATACGATCGGCGTCATCACCTCCTGCTTCTGCCCGAGACCCCCGTTTCCGCAGGCGGCACCCTCCGCCTCCTCATCCATCAGGAATCCAACTGGCCACGGACGAGCATCGCCAGGTTCGGGCTCTCGACCACCAGCAATCCCTCCGCCGGTTCCCGTATCCGGATTCCGGCCGAGGTGCGCAAGGCCCTCGAGGCCGTAGCCCGAACGGATTCCCAGAAGGAAATCATCTCGTCCTTCTACCGGACCATCGCGCCGGCCAATGCCGGGACGCACAAGAAGATCCAGGAGCTTGAGAAACAACTCGCCGGCATCAAACCCGCCACCACAGTACCCATCATGCGCGACCTGCCCTCCGGCAAAGGGCGCAGAACCCATGTCCAAGTCCGCGGCAACTACAAGCAGAAGGCCGAGGAAGTCAGCCCCGGAGTGCCCTCGGCTCTCCACGCCCTGCCTGCGGATAAACCCCGCAACCGCCTCACCCTCGCGCACTGGATCATGAGCGAGAAAAACCCCCTCACCGCCCGCGTGATTGCCAACCGGCAGTGGGAGGCCCTCTACGGCACCGGACTGGTCACCACCAGTGAGGAGTTTGGCTCTCAGGGTGAATATCCGTCCCACCCGGAACTGCTCGACTGGCTTGCCATCGAATTGATCGAGAGCGGTTGGAACATGAAGAAGTTCCACAAGCTTCTCGTAAGCATGTCGACCTATAAGCAATCGTCCCGCGTCACTCCGGAACTCCTGGAGGCGGACCCCTTCAACCACCTCCTCACCCGTGGTCCCCGCCAGCGACTTTCCGCCGAAATGATCCGGGATCAGGCGCTCTTCTCCGGAGGACTGCTCAGCGGTAAGATGTATGGCCCTCCCACGCGGCCGCCCCGTCCCAAACTCGGCCTGCGTGCGGCATTCGGCGGGTCCACCGACTGGAACGACAGCACCGGGGAGGACCGCTATCGCCGCGGAATCTACACCGAGTGGCGTCGTTCGATGCCCTACCCGTCAATGGCGACCTTCGACGCGCCCAACCGAGAAGTCTGCACGGTCCGACGCTCCCAGACCAATACTCCTCTGCAGGCACTGGTCACCCTCAATGACCCCGTCTATCTTGAGGCGGCACAGGCGCTCGCCCGGCGCGCCATCAAGGAATCCCCGGACGGAAATCCCTCCACCATCGCCAGCCGTATCTTTCAACTGGCACTCGTCAGACCCGCAAGACCGGCGGAGATCACCCCGCTCACCGGATTCCACCAGACCGCTTACAAGACTTTCCTTCAGGATGCGGAAGGTGCCCGGGCGCTCGCAACCGAACCTATCGGCCCGCCGGACGAGGGAAGCGACCTGATCGACCTGGCCGCCTGGACCGCCGTTGCCAATGTGGTTCTCAACCTCGACGAAGTTTTCCAGAAGCCATGACCAAGATTCCTTCCCTCTCCATGAATCCCGCTGAAGCACGCCTGCAGCACCTCACCCGCCGTCACTTCCTGCGCGACTGCCAGGTCGGCCTCGGCGGAATTGCCCTCACTACCCTCGGCGCGGGAAAATTGTCTGCGACGGAGGGACCCGAAAACCCTCTGGCGGCCCGGAAACCGCATTTTGTTCCCAAGGCCAAGCGTGTCGTCTACATCCACTGTGCCGGCTCCCCACCGCACCTCGACCTCTTCGATTACAAGCCGGAACTGGTGAAGCGCAGTGGTCAGGACTGCCCGGACGAGTTCGTCAAGGGCAAGGAATTCGCCTTCACCAAGGGCATGCCCAAGCTGATGGGCACTCCGCGCACCTTCAGCCAGCACGGCAAGGGTGGGGTCTGGATGTCTGATGCTGTGCCCCACTTCCACGGCATCGCAGACGAGATGTGTGTCATCAGGTCGATGCATACCGACCAGTTCAACCACGCCCCCGCCCAGCTTTTTCTCCTCACCGGCTCGCCGCGCCAGGGACGCCCCTCCATGGGCTCCTGGGTGACCTATGGTCTCGGAAGTGAAAACGACGACCTTCCCGGCTTCGTCGTCATGATCTCCAGCGGAACCCAGCCCAGCGCCGGCAAGAACGCCTGGGGCAGTGGCTTCCTTCCCTCGGTCTTCCAAGGCGTGCAGTGCCGCTCCAAGGGCGACCCCGTTCTCTACGTGAAGGATCCCAAGGGCATGTCGCGGGAACTTCGCCGGCAGGGACTCGACGCCCTTCGAGCACTCAACGAGCAACAGGCAAGGGATCTCGGAAGCCCTGAAACCCTTACCCGCATTGCCCAGTATGAGCTTGCCTACCGCATGCAGGTCTCCGTTCCCGAGGTCATGGACATCTCCCGGGAGTCCAAGGACACCCTCGAAGCCTATGGCGCGACTCCCGGAGGGTCAGGCCTGTCCAATAACTGTCTTCTCGCCCGCCGCCTTCTTGAGAAGGGCGTGCGCTTCGTCCAACTCTTCGACTGGGGATGGGACTTCCATGGGACCAATCCCAAGGAGGATATCCGTGATGGCCTGACCAAGAAATGTGCTACCATGGACAAGCCAGTCGCGGCTCTGATCCGCGACCTCAAGGAGCGAGGCCTCCTCGAGGACACTCTTGTCATCTGGAGCGGTGAATTCGGCCGAACCCCCTTCCGGGAGGGTCGTACCGCAAAGGGCAAGGTGCTCGGCCGTGATCACTTCCCCGATTGTTACTCGATGTTCCTTGCGGGAGGCGGTGTAAAGGGAGGAACGAACTACGGTGAGAGCGACGAACTCGGCTTCAGCCCAGCCCAGGGTCCAGTCCATGTGCATGATCTCCAGGCCACCATCCTTCACCTCCTCGGCTTCGACCACGAACGTCTGACCCACCGCTTCCAGGGCCGTGATTACCGCCTTACCGATGTCCACGGTAAAGTCGTGCAGGGCGTTCTCTCCTGAGAAGGCGCCGCCTCTGAAAACGGAAACCGGAATGAAGGAGCAAACCTCGCCCGAGTACCTGGCGGATTCCGCATTCCGAACGCTCTCGGCCGTCTCGTCCGCCCTGCCCCGGAGCAGCTCTCTCAATCAGGAGATCAGGGATGCCATCGCGGCTCAGGAGCGCGGCTACTACCTTCCGGACGAGGACGAACGCCTTCGCAACGCCTACGTCCATTACCTCGGACTGCGCGCAGCCCTCTGGGAAACCGTCCAGACCCTGCGGCCTCTTCTCGACGAGCGACGCAATCCCGACTGGGACCTCAGGCTCCGCCTCTTTGGCCTCGCGTTCTGTGCGACGGCCATGCTCACGCGCAGCGCCGGCTTCATCGTATCCCTTGCGCGCGACCGCCCCGTGGTTTGGAACAAGCTCGATGAGGCCGAACCCCGTTTTCATCTTGAGGAGAAGAGCTTCACCGAGATTTATCGCAGCTTTTCATCCGCACGCTGGATGTGGCGCTATCACGAGGCCTGGCACTTTTACGACACTCATCGTGAGGAGGTGGCCGGGGCTCTGGAGGACGCTCAAATGCACCTCGTTTCAAAATGGCTCCAAGCCGAGGAGCCCTTCTTCGAAAACAGCCGCCGTGAGTTCATCAAGCGCAAGATCCGCTACCGCATTCACGCCTTCAAGCTGCGGCAGATTTCAGGCTACAAGCGCGTCATGTTCCACCTCTTCCGACTCAGTGGAAGCGCCATTGCGGACATGAAGCACCCCTTCGTTCGAAGAAGCGGAAAAAAGCACCGAGTTACTCCTGAACTCCGTGCCGCGACCCAGAAGATTCTCCAGCCCGGCGACATCATTGTGACCCGCCATGATGATGCCATGAGCAATCTTTTCCTCCCCGGGTTCTGGCCGCATGCCTCCCTTTACATCGGCGACGCGCAGCAAAGGGCGAGCCTCGGCCTTCCCCCGATCCATCACCCCGGGGCCAACGTGCTGGAAGCGAGGAAGGATGGCGTTCTCTTCCGCCATCTCAATGAGACACTCAGCGTCGATGCCTTCGTCGTGCTGCGACCGGGCCTGCAGGATGCGCACCTGAGAGAAGCCCTCACCCGGGCCATCAGCCACGAGGGGAAACTCTACGATTTCGTCTTCGATTTCCGAACTGCAGACAAACTGGTCTGCTCCGAGGTCGTCTACCGGGCATACCACGGGGTTGGCCCCGTAGCCTTTGAACTGGTTAAGCGCTCCGGAAAGCTTGTCCTGCCCCCCGAAGACCTTATTCGCCAGTCCCTGTCCTCGGGTTTCTTCGAACCCATTCTCTGCTACGGGGCCGGGAATGACGAAATGCTTCTGGGTAACGCCGCAAGCAGGAAGCTCCTCGCCACCCTCGGCAAAACGGCTCCTCCCGTCGCGAACGCGCCCGGATACGGGCTCCAGCCCCAAAAGGCAGGTTAACAACAGCACCAGAAATTCTCACCCTCGGCATAACCCTCCGCTCGTGCCAGCTCCCTTACCTTTTCGCGGCCTCCTCCAATTCCAACGGCACTGAGCAGGACTGCATCCCGCCAGCGGGTTCCGAACTCTTGCTGTCCTACCACGGGCACCCCGGCGATTTCCTCGCCTACCCGGCGGGGGTGAACCTCGAAAAACCCCCGGACCGACACCCCTTTCCTGCCCAGCATCCTTGCAAGGCGTTTGCCGATCGGCCCCGCACCACAAATAGCTACTCCCATGGAGGAAACCTCCGGTTCACAAGAAAGGTGGTGCGCCTTCATCCCCCAGACCTGCTCTTCGGCGTAGGCAGGATGTGTCCGGGTTAATCGTCCCGGACTGTCACGCCAGGATAACACCGTCTTCTCCACTTTTCCGATTCTCATTCCGGCCCGTATCATCCGCAGGAACAGGTCGTGGTCCTCGGCCCATTCCACCTCGTGGTAACCCCCGACCGCCTCAAAGCCAGACCTTCTGAACATGAGCGAAGGCTGAATCACGGGACACTCCACGAACCGTTCGCGGGCTATGTCCTCAGAGTCAAGCAACCCATTGACCCAGTCCACATAACGCTGCATCCCCTCTCCCTGCGCCTCCAGCAGGCGAACGCCACCGCTCACCGCCGCGCAATCTGGCGAGTTTAGCAGAAACTCATATTGCGATGACAGCCGGTCCGGATGAGAGATGTCATCCGCATCCATCCGGGCGATGAAGGGAGCCCGGCAAGAGGCCATGGCCTCCTCCGCTGCCCGCCTGACACCCCTGTGGGTTCTCTCAAGAATACGTATGCGAGGATCCCCGTAGCTCTCCGCGATCTCGCCGGACCTGTCACTGCAGCCATCGAGAAGCACAACGAGCTCAAACGATTCCATGCTCTGGCGAAGACAGCTCTCAACCGCCTCAGCAATGGTCTCCTCGGCATTGAAGACCGGGAGCACGATGGAAACCAGGGGCTCACTCATCCGCCCGGAGAATCATCCATTCCGCGGGCCTGTGCGCGCCCCTCCTCGTCGACTCCGATGATCATGGGGCGGCAGCACACCTCGCAATCGTAATCCAATTCCGTCGGACATTCGGCCAAAGGAGGAACCGGCACCGTAAAGAACTCGAAACAGCTCGGACACTGCACCTCGCTCAACCCGTTCATCCTAGCGTTCTACCCTGAGGCGCACGGATTCCCCGTGAGCATCCAGCCCCTCGATACGGGCAAATTCCTGCACGACTGGCAGCGACTTCTTCACGGATGCAGCATCCATCCGGACGATGCTTGTCCGGCGTTGGAACTGATCGGCCCGCAGGCCTGAGAAGGACTTGCCGGCCCCTCCGGTTGGCAGGGTGTGACTCGGTCCGGCCAGGAAATCCCCTACCGCGATGGCAGACTGGTTCCCCAGGTAGATTGCTCCCGCCGTCCTGATCTCCGCCAGACGCTTCCGCTCATCCCGGACAACCAGGGACAGGTGCTCGGGAGCAAACAGATTACAGATTCGAACCGCCTCATCCATGGTGGGAACGAGCAGGGCGAAGCCACCCTGCTTCAGGGACTCCTCGATATAAGCGGCCCGCGAGAGCCGCTCCAGTTGCCGGGCGATCTCCTTCTGCACGCGCTTCAGGAGGCTCGCGGAGGTTGTCACAAAACCCACCACACTGTCGCCCCCATGCTCGGCCTGAGCCAGGAGATCAGCTGCTATGCAGACCGGGTCGCCACTCGTGTCACTCACCACGAGGACCTCACTCGGTCCCGGAAGCAGATCGATCGAGACTGCACCCACCAGTTGCCTCTTGGCCTCTACCACGAAGGCGTTCCCGGGACCAAAGATCTTGTCTACCCGTCCCACGCTTTTCGTTCCAAGGGCAAGAGCCGCCACTGCCTGGGCGCCCCCCACCTTCAACACCTCGGTCGCACCAGCCTGCTTCAGGGCATACAGCAATTCCGGATTCACCCTGCCCGTCACTCCCACCGGGGTGGCAGCCACGATCTCGGGAACCTTGGCCGCCTGCGCGAATGCCCCCGTCATCAGGGCGGTAGATACCAGGGGAGCCTTGCCTCCAGGCACGTAGATTCCTACCCGGTCAAAGGGAACGAAGCGTTCCCCCACCACCGCTCCTTCCGCGTTCCTGCGCTTCCAGTCCCTGCGCAGGCTCTCCCTCGCAAAGGCGCGGATATTACGGCGGGAGGCCCGGATCGCCCGCTTGGTTGCCGGAGACACCTGCTTCTGTGCCTCCAGGAATTCCGCCTCGGAGACAAAGAGACTCCGCGGAGTCAGTTTTGCACCATCAAACTTCCGGGTCAGATCGATGAGAGCACGGTCACCCCGCTCACGCACCTCGTCCACGATTCCCGCCACCGTCTTCTCCAGCTCCCGGGACGGTTCCGCCCGGCGGTCAAGAGAGTCTACGAATTTCCGGTATCCCCGGTCCTTGTACGAGATGACGCGCATGGAGCTTCACTTACCTCTCTTCTGCTTCTTTTCAAGCGCCAAGCCTTGATTGCCTTCCTTGCAGGTTTCCGGCGGGGACAAGAGCCTCACAAATCACTCGATAATGAGGTCGCTCCCCACCACAAGCCCACCTTACCCTAACCTCGACTTTCTCCTGAGCATCTCGCCGACCACATCGAACCTGCCGTCACAGACCCCAATTTCGAAAAACAGATGATGGCAGGACCGGAGCGTGGCGAAAAGTTCCCGAGTCCTGAAAATCGCTTCGACTAATAATATGGCCGAAGCATGAGGTAGACCACCGGTCCGGTCACCGCCACATAAAGCCATACCGGAAAAACCCGTGCCGCCAGGACACGATGCCGGCCGAACTGGTTGGTTACTCCATAGACAAAACTCAGCAGGATGAAAGGCAGGCTCAGCGCAGCCAGCGCTATGTGAGACAGCAGGACCACGAGATAGACGGTCCGCATCGGCCCCGCCTGCGCTCTCTCTGCATCGTCCAGCTGCCCGTTGCCATCCAGGTCCCCGAATATCGTCTCCGGGGTCGTGAAGTGATAGGTCACGTAGGACAGCAGAAATAGCAGGGAGCAACCCATCGCAGCATAGATCCAGCGCTGATGCATGGCCACCTGCCCCCTCTTGATGGAAACGAGTGCCAGAATCAATGCTACCGCTGCACCGGTGTTCAGCATGGCGTGCAACGGGGGAAGAAAAGACAGGTTCACCCCTTCCGGCAGGCCAATTTTGACCTGGCGCATCAGGCCCACAAGGAACAGGACGAGCGCTGTAATGATCCACACCGCAATCTTGAGAATACGGGCCAATGCCAGGTTGGCTTCCCTGCCACGCACGGTATCCAGCTCGCTCATCGTAGTGCGGTCTTGTCTTCTGCTTCTACGTCACTCCCACCCGGGTTTTCGCCCTCGGCCTCCCCGGGCCGGGCCGCGAGGCTCTTCATGATCGATTTGCGCACATCCTGAAAGTAATGATCGCGCACATTCTCTCCCTTCGTCCGGGCAAACTGGAGATCACGCTTCTTGATGCACTTCCAGCCGTCGAAAACCAGCAGGGCGCGATCATGTGAGAAGGGGGTGGTGGCCGGCGGCACGTCGTTCTTCACCACCTTCATGAATCCCATCTCCTTTTCGAGGTATTCGTACACCGGGCCCGCCTCTCCACGAAGAAACCACCAGTTGGCACTCCTCGCCTTCATCTTCTCGGCATACTGCTTCAACTGCTCCAGCTGGTCGTTTTCAGGATCAATCGAAATCGACACCACATGGAAGTTGGGATCGTCCCCGAATTCCGCATAGAGGCCCTGCAGATCCTCGTAGGCGGTGAGGAGGCAGTTCGGGCAGTTGGCGAAAAAATTCGTGGCCACCCACACCTTGTCTTTCAATTGCGAAAGACTGACCTCTTTTCCCTCCTGGTTCATCAGGGTGAGGTCTCTCTCGAGACTTCCGAAATCCTCTGCAACCTCCCCACCGATCTTATCAACAATCGGCACGAACTTGCGGTCTCTCACGCCCCGCAGCCAGAACGAGGTCGCGAGCACGCCCGCACTCAGGATGGCCACCACAACATAGATACTGATGATTTTTGTCCGGTCCGTCATGAAACTACCTTACCCTTCCTTCAAATTTCCCTGCAGGATGTAGTCAAACACCTCCAGAATCCGCTCCTTTGCTTTCCCGTGGTCGTCCACGTGCTCCGCGGCCTTGTATTTTTGGGCCCTCTCCGGGTCGCTTTCAAGCATCTGTCTCGCGTCCTCCTGCACTTCCAGAGCCTGATTGAGGTCGAAGTGCGGTTCGAGGACGTGAAGATTCTCGTCGATGAAGACCAAAGTGGACCGGAACCGCTCCAAGGGCCCCTCCGGAGAAGAAATCTTCTCCTCGACCTCCACCCGGATCTTGTGGCGGATGTATCCCCGGACGGACTCCTCCTCCGCCTGAACGAACAGCCAGCGGTCATCATCGACAACCCCGAGTTTCTTCAGAAAGGCTCTCAATTCCTCCGGACCGTCCTCTTCCGCATCAATGGTGAACCCCACGAATCGCAGGTTCTCATTGTCGGAATGGTTTTTCGAAATCTCCACCATCTGGTTGAGCACCTGCTCCATTCGCGCCTCCTCCTTCAGCGAAAGGGGGGTGAACAAGGTCACCCTGCCCTTCAGCTGATCGGTGGAGAAGGCCCTGTTGTTCTGGTCCCGCCCGAAGAACACCTCCGTGAGCCGCTGCACCACGTGCGGGCGCTGATCACGCTCCTCCGCGTTCAGCTTCATGCGGTAGGCCACCGTCACCAGGATCCCACCGATCATCATGATAGCCGCGATCGCCAGCCCCGTCTTGCGCAACTGGGCAGGATTGCGTTCGGCTGGTTCAAGGGGAACGATCTTTCTCGCCACGCCGTGTGAAACCTAGGACAGGAAAGAGAGATTGGAAGGGGAAATTCCCGGATCGTCAGCCGCTCTGACTCTTCTCCCCGCCCCTATCGCCAGTCGACCGCAAGCACAGTGAAGATCACCGGCAGGTAAAGCAGGGTCAGCAGGAACTGTCTCTTATACACATCTCCGAGCCCACGAGACCGTACTAGA
>CAWWCX010000050.1:0-15420 GCA_963935445.1 uncultured Roseibacillus sp. | reverse complement strand
GGAGAGCGCCGAGGCGAGCCGCGGAAAAGAGAATATCGTCCGTATCTCGCTGACCACCAAGGGGGGAGAGCTGATGCGAGACGCCACGAAAAAAATGCGAAAAGGCCGGTCGCGGCTTGCCATCATCTACGATGAACGGATTATCAGCGCCCCGGTCGTGGCCGAGGAAATCTGGTCCCGGCTTATCCTCGAAGGCTTCAACACCTTCGAGGAGGCCAAGGCCCTCGCCACCGCTCTCAACAAGCCTCTTTCCGCCAATCTCCTGATCGAATCACTGAAGCCGCTTGCACGACAGGCCAAGAAGCCTTAGCGGTCCCCACCTCCAAAGCATCCCAACAAAATGCAACCCACGATCGTCTTCCTCTCAGGCCTTCTCATCCTGGCCCTCCTGTTCTGGTATCTCGCAAGCGATGACATCAGTCGCAAGCGCAAGGTCGGCACTGTTCTCATCCTCGGCATCATCGGGCTCTGCGTCTGGTCGCTCTCCCCACGGACGGAGAATTCCGGCTTCGTAGCCGGGGACCTCACCGAAATGCCCGAGGGTGGCTATGAGCTTGCGGTCGAGGTGATTCCCGCCACCGACAAGAAGGGGAAGCAGATCGAAATTGAGAAAGAGACTCTCGATACGAGGATCCGCACTCTCCAGAAGCGCCTCGATATCGACGGCAAGGGAGCGACCTTCTCCTCCTCCCTGCCCAAGACCATCACCATCCGGATGCCCGGGTTCTCCAAGACAGAGGCGGAAGAGGTCAGGACCAACGTAAACGCCGTACAACCGGTGGGCTCTCTCAAGCCCGGAATCGACCTCGCCGGGGGCGCTTCGTTCACGCTGCAGGTCCAAGCCAAGGAGGATGACGAAACCGGTGAGGTCTTCGAAGTGACCGCCGACTCGGTCCAAAAGGCCATTGAAACCCTCCAGGGCCGACTGAATCCCGACGGAACCAAGGACATGCTCATTCAGCCCCAGGGCGAAGACATGATCATCATCGAAATGCCCGGGGTCTCCGAGGAGGAAGCCGCCTGGGTGCGCGACATCATCCAGAAGGAATCGGTCCTCGAACTGCGCTCCGTCCACCCCGAGTCCAGCAAACTCGCCCCTCAGGTCGCCACACGCGAGGCGGTCGTTCCTGGATACAAGCTCTACGACCACACCTACACCAACGACCGCACCGGTGAGGAAGTCACCGACCAGCTCCTTCTCGAGCGACGCAACAAGATCGAGGGAAAACACGTCAAGAACGCCTTTCCGGATCTCAGCACCGCAGGGGTGGTCAGGGTCGAGTTGACCGGCACAGGCGGCAAGTTAATGCGTGACCTCACCGCCACCATGGAAAAGGGCAGGGACCGGCTGGCGATCGTGCTCGACGGAAACGTGAACAGTGCGCCCGTGGTCCAGGCCACCCTTTCCAAGCACTTCGTCATTGAGGGAATGGGCGATGCGGAAGAGTGCCGGAACCTGTCAGCGACCCTGATGAACCCCCTTGAGAACCCCCTCAAGATCCTCAAGGAGTCAACCGTCACCGCCCGACTGGGGGCCGCCACCGTGAGTCAGGGCATCTACGCCGGAATAGCCGGCCTGGGGCTCACCCTCATCTTCCTCATCATTTACTACCGGATCGCGGGGCTCATCGCCCTCGTCGGACTGAGCGTGAACGTCCTCATCCTCTTCGGGGCGATGGCCATGTTCGAGTTTACCTTCACGCTCCCCGGCATCGCCGGCATCATCCTCACCATCGGGGTGGCGGTAGACGCCAACGTCCTCATCTACGAGCGATTGCGAGAGGAGCTGAAGGAGGGCAAATCGGTGGGCTCGGCCATCCAGGCCGCCTACGAGAAGGCCTTTACCGCCATCTTTGACGCGAACATCACGACGCTCATCACCGCCATCATCCTCTTCTGGCGCGCCTCGGGCACAGTCAAGGGATTCGCCATCACCCTTACGATCGGGATTCTTGCATCCATGTTCGCCGCCCTGGTCGTCACCCGGGTCGTCTTCTGGTGGACCGCCCGCAGTCCTGAGAAGGGAGTCCGGAAGCTCTCCTTCCTGAACATCGTGCCCAACCGGATCATCGGCTTCATGGGAATGCGCAGGATCGCCTTCGTAGCCTCGGTCACCCTCCTGGTCGGCAGTCTCTCGATCGTTGGTATCCAACGCGAAAAGGCGCTGGGAATCGACTTCGCAGGTGGTGCCCTGATTCAGTTCCAGACCCAGAACGAACGGGTCCCCGAGTCCGAGGCTGCTTCCGCCCTCGTCGGCCTCGACCTCAAGAAGACACCCATCATTCAGAACGAGACCCTGCCCGCTCCTGATAGCTCCGAGATCCTCTCTATCCGCTGTGCAGACGAAGATGCCGGATTGATAGTCGACACCCTGCGCGGGAAAATCGAGCTCCTCTCCAAGAAAAAGGCAACCGTGGAAGAGGCCGCCCCGGCTCCCGGGGAAGACTCGGAGAGCTCCGGTCCTACCGGGGAAGCTTGGCTCTATGACTCCTCCCGGGACACGGTCGAAGCCAGCCTCGGGAAAGACTTCCTTGTCAATTCCCTCATCGCACTGGGCCTCGGACTGGTCGCCATTCTTGTCTATATCACCGTGCGCTTCGAGTTCTCCTTCGCGGTGGGCGCTTTCGCGGCCCTGTTCCACGACATCATCATATGTATTGGAGCCGTGATCGGGCTGGGCGCGCTCTTCGGGGTCGGCAGCGAACTGTCCCTCATTCACGTGGGCGCCTTCCTGACCATCGCCGGATACTCCATTAACGATACCATCGTGGTGTTTGACCGCATCCGGGAAACACTGCGCATCAAGCGGGGCGAGGTGGAAGACGTCATGAATATCGCCATCAATGCCACACTCTCTCGGACCATCCTGACCTCCGTGACCACCTTCGTGGCTGTTTTCGTCCTCTTCATCTTCGGCGGACCTGCCCTCAAGGCCTTCTCATTCGCCATCATGATCGGCGTGGTGGTCGGAACATACTCCTCCATCTTCGTCGCCTCTCCCATCGTGCTCATGTGGAGCCGCATGCGCGGATCGAACCTCCGCCGGGAGCTTCTCGACGCAAACCTCGAGGCACAGGTCAACCCGGCCCGGGGATAGGGCTCCGCGATCGTGCGGCGGGCCCCTCACGGCCCGCCTTGCCGCACCGCGTTTCCCGGAAGGACACCGGGGGCACCGACCGGTTGTGGCTGTGCCCCCCCGTATTGCCCTTTCAGGGAGAGCGGGAGGGAAGCGGCCTCGCCCCCCTTTCATCCTGCTGTAAACCGCCCCCGGCTGCGCCTGCTCCGCTCCCATCAGGCCCTGCTCTCCCACTACAATCAGGAAGGACGGGAATCGCCCTCGAATTCCCCGTGCAGCCTGCTAGATTCTGCCCAGTTCGCATGCCGTTTCGCGCTCTTGTCATTCATCTGCTCGTTCTCACCCCGCTCCTCTCCCTCTCCCAGGAGACGGCGCCGGACGCTCCTCCCGCTCCCGCCGCGCCCGTCCTCCCCGAGGACGATGGCATCAGGGTGTCCGTTCTTGGCTACCACGAGTTCTCCTCTCGCCTGGCTCCTTCACAAATGCGGATCCGCACCGCCACCTTCCGCAAGCAGATGGAGGCCCTCAAGAATCTCGGACTTCCGGTCATTTCTCTGGAGGATTTCCTGGCCTGGAAGAAGGGTGACAAGACAATCCATCCCCGCTCGATTGTCATTACCATCGATGATGGCTGGAAATCCGTCTACACCGAGGCCTTCCCCATCCTGAAGGAGTTCAAGTTTCCCTTCACAGTCTACCTCTACCAGAACTACGTGGACGGAGGGGGGCGCGCCCTCACCACTCCCATGATCAGGGAGATGCAGAAAAACGGCTGCACGATCGGGAGCCACTCCGTCTCCCACCCGTTCCCCGGAACCTTCAAGTATCATGCCCGGAAAGGGGATGAGGCCTACGACCGGTTCCTTCGCCGGGAGTTCGGCGAATCCAGAAAATTCCTCGAAGCCAGGTTCGGTCAGCCCATTTCCACCTATGCTTACCCGGGCGGATACCACACGGAGGACATGTATCCCATTGCCGCAGAGTTTGGCTACGATTACCTCTTCACCGTTCTTCCCGGGAAGGTCCGCCGCAACCTCGATAACAGGCGACTCCCCCGTTATATCATTCATGGGAATTCCGACCTCCACTTCGAGCAGGCAACCACCTTCAAATCCGTCCGTGGGGCAGCCGCAGTAGCAGGTGCAGTCGTGCAGACTACTCCGCACCCCGTCTTACCCACCCCGGGCAGCCGCATCGAATCCCGCCTGCCCACGATCAGCGCCGACCTCTCGGAGGTGGAGAACCTCGACCCCTCCTCGATCGTCATGCGGGTCTCTGGCTTCGGGAAGGTGCAACACGCCTTTGATGCGTCCACCTCCCGCCTCACCTGGACCGTCAACCGCCGACTCCGCCACCGCATGTGCGAGATCAACGTCCAGTGGCGTCTTGCCGGCAGGACAAAGCCCGAAGCCCCCATGCGGTGGAGTTTCCTTATCGAACGCGAAGCCGCTTACCAGGCCGGGGCCGGAGAATAGTTGATTTGAGATTGAGTTCCTCTTCATTGGGAGGCACTACCCGACCACACAGCTCGCTCTGCACCTCCTCTCCTCTTCCGGACCCTTTCCACTTCGTTCACATGTTTTCCAGCCTCACCGACAAACTCGACAAGACCTTCCGTAATTTACGGGGCGTAGGCCGTATTTCAGAGAAGAATGTCTCCGATGCGCTGCGGGAGATCCGTCTCGCCCTCCTCGAAGCGGATGTCGAATACAAGGTTGCGCAGACCTTCATTGAAAACGTCAAGAAGAAGGCTGTCGGGGAGGACGTGCTCAAGTCCATCAAGCCCGGGGAGCAGATCGTCAAAATCTTCCACGATGAGCTGACCTCCCTGCTCGGTGGAGACCAGTCTCCCCTCGACCTCAATCCCCCCGCCCGGATTCTCCTATGCGGCCTGAACGGTGCAGGAAAGACCACGACTGCGGGCAAACTGGCCATGCGCCTCAAGAAAGAGGGCCGCCGGCCGCTGCTCGTGGCCTGCGATCTCTACCGACCTGCCGCCATCGACCAGCTGGCAACCATCGCGGAACAGGTCGATGTCCCATGCTATACCCCTGATGCCGGTGAAAAAAACGTCATCAAGGTGGCCAAGGCCGCCCTCAAGTGGGCCGACCAACAGGCGGGATCCTGCCTGATCTTCGACACCGCCGGCCGACAGGAAGTCGACGAGAACCTCATCAAGGAGCTCCGGGACCTCCACAAGTTCCTCAAGCCCCGGGAAACCCTCCTCGTCGCCGATGCCGCCACCGGCCAGCAGGCTGTCAAGGTGGCACAGACCTTCGATGAGACTGTCAGCCTCAGCGGCATCATCCTCACCAAGCTGGACGGCGACGCTCGCGGGGGAGCAGCCCTCTCCATGCGGGCTATTACAGGGCGTCCCATCAAGTATGTGGGTGAAGGAGAGAAACTCGAACAATTCGCAGAGTTCCATCCCGATCGCATGGCGGGCCGCATTCTCGACATGGGAGACACCGTTTCCATGGTAGAGCAGGTCGCTGAGGCCATCGACGAGGAAAAGGCCGCCAAGGCCGCCAAGCGCCTGGAAAAGGGCCGCTTCGACTTCAATGACTTCCTCGAGCAGATGAAGATGCTTCAGAACCTCGGGCCACTCGAAGGCATTCTCGGAATGCTTCCCGGCTTCAACAAGATCAAGAAGCAACTTCCATCCGACGCCCTCGATTCGAAGCGCATCAAGCATATGGAGGCCATCGTTCTCTCCATGACACCCCGGGAGCGCACCCGCCCAGAGATCATCAAGGGCACCCGGCGCAAGCGAATCGCCAATGGCTCTGGCCGCACCCTCCTGGAGGTGAATCAACTCCTCAAGCAGTTCGGCATGATGCGCAAGATGATGAAGTCGAAGGGCAAGATGAAGAACATGATGAAGCAGCTTGGCGCCCTTGGCGGAGGTGGAATGGGCGACATGGGAGGAATGGAAGACCTCATGGGAGGAATGGGAGGCGGCAAGGGAGGCGGGCCAAAGCTGCCCTTCTGAGCAGCCGCCCCGCAATCCGGCCACAAACCGGGGGACAGCTACCCTCGAGGGCGGATCCGTAGTTCCTCCTATTCCGCGTCCAGCCGCTCGGCTGCCCGGGACGCCGCTCCCTTGGCCCTGCCCTTGGTGGCATCCGCAGCAGTGAGGCGCATTCCCACCGGCTTGGAAACACCGAACTCCTCCATCGTGACCCCATACATTACATCTGCACGGTTCATCGTGCGTTTGTTGTGTGTAACGATGATGAACTGGCTCTGGTCCACGAAGCGGTCAAGCACCTTGAGAAAGCGCCCGATATTGGACTCGTCCAGGGGCGCATCCAACTCATCCAGCACGCAGAAGGGACTGGGCTTGACCATGTAAATTGAGAAGAGCAGTGCTACGGCGGTCATGGAACGCTCGCCACCGGAGAGCAATGTGATGGATTGCAGTTTCTTGCCCGGCGGCTTCGCGATCACCTCGATCCCGCAGTCCAGAGGGTCCTCCTCGTCCAGCAGGATGAGATCTGCCTTTGCAGAAGAACCAAAGAGCTCCTTGAACATCTCACGGAAGTTTGTCTGCACCTGCTGGAATGTCTCCGCAAAGAGAATGGTGGTTTCCGTGTTGATCTTCTCGATCACATTAAGGAGCTCCTCCTTCGCGATAATAAGGTCGTCATGCTGACCCTTCACAAAGTTGTGGCGCTCCTCCAGCTCCTCATACTCATCGATGGAGTCGATATTGACCGGCCCCATGCTGTCCAGCTTACGCCGCAGTTCGACCACCGCGGCATCGATAAACTGCCAGTCCGGACCATCCTCGAGCTCCATGTTCTCGAGCTCTTCCTCCACCCGCCCGGCTATTGTGATCGCCTCCTCCTCTGAAGCGTTCCCGTCTTCAGCACCCCCGGACTCCCGGCCTGCCTCCATCTCGGCGCCTTCTTCCACGGTTCCAGCATCACCCACCCCGGACTCGCCGGAATCCTCCGCACCTTCCTCCTCCTCGAGCGGCTCGTCCTTCTCAGAACGGGCAGCAAGAGTGGCACGGCGCTTCTCCAGCGCTCGCATGGCCTTGCGCTGCTCCAGCATACACGCAAGAAGGGCGTGCGAGTCCGGCTCAAAGGTCTGCAGGTCGACCTGGTAACGCTCCATCACACTCTCCAGGAGCTTTTCAAGACGCATTTCGATCTTGGCGAGCGCCACTTCTTCCTTTCCTCGCTGTTCACCCAGCTGGTCAATCTTGTGCCGCAAGTCAGAAAGGGAGGCTTCAGCCGCATTGATGGACTGCTGCATCGCACTCCGGCGCCCACCCGCATCCTCAAGCTCTCCCTCCACTTCAAGGGCTCTGCGTCCACGGTCGGAGACCTCCTCCCGCAACTTTTCGTCCTCCTGTCCTGCGGAGCCTATCCGCCGCTCGAATTCCTCAATCTCAGCGAGGCGGCGGGTATTGAGCTCGCGCAATTCACCAATCCGGGTCTGGATCGGAAGTTGCTGCTGCTCAGCAGCCTCCCGGGTCCGCCGCTCAACAGCCAGGGCGGTCTGCAGCGCTCCCTGCTCCTCGCGCTCACTTCCTTCCCGCCGGTTCAACTCCTCCAGCTCCAGGACCAGGCGGCTGATGTCGCCCTCCACCGCCTCGGACCGTTCGCGAGCGGAATTGAGATCACTGTCGATATGAGCGCGCACCTCGTTCGCACTCGCCTCTCGCTTCTGAAGCTCATCCTGCTCACGCGTCACGTTGGCGAGCTTGCCTTCGAACGAGTTCACCTCCTGACCGGCCAGCGAGGCACGCCCACGCAACGTGGACAGCTCCACCTGCTGGCGCTGCAGACGATCCTTGGCCTGCTCGGCCGCAGCCTGCAGCTCATTCGTCCGGTGTTCCTGCGCATGCACCTTGTCGCTCTCTTCCCGCAAGACCAGCCCCAGGTGCTTCACCTCCTCCTCAAGCTCCGAGACCTCCTTACGTCGTTCCAGCATGGACGCACCGGCTTCCCCTGCCGCACGGCCACCCCGGAACACCCCCTCCGGCCGCATGACCTCACCGGCCCTGGTGACGCAGGTCCATGATGGATTCTGTAGCCGCAAGGCATGCGCGGTTGCACGGTCACGCACCACCAGGACTCCTTCCAGCAACTTCGCCACGATGGAACCCACCTCCTGCTCGGTCTCCACGCAATCAGCCGCCCAGCACTCCGCTCCCTCCGGCACCGTCATGAGCTGCCGGTCACTCTCCGGGATCACCCACTCGGGCGCGATGACGGAAACTTCTCCCTGTCCTGTCTGGGCAAGGCGATCGAGAATCGCGTCGGCCAACTCCGCGTCCCGGACGAGGACAGCTTCAAGATTGGATCCAAGGGCACCCTCAACCGCACGTTCGAAACCGCCGCGCACCGACAGCTTGCTCCCCAGCACGCCACGTAACCCGGGCTGAATCAGCTGGGGATCATCAAGACCAGCCAGCACACTCTGGGTTCCCTCCCTGAAACCCTCTCCACGCGCCAGCAGTTGCTGCAGCAACTCCAGACGCGATCGACGGGCGGTCAGGTCGCGATCCAGCTCCACCCGGCGATTCCGGCCCGCCTCGAGATCCCCACGGGAGTGCTGAAAAGCCCGCTCGGCAGCCAGTTGCTGATCTTCAATCTGCTGCGCACGTTCCTCCTCCTCCGCGATCTTGGCCTTCAATTCCCCCTCGGTTGTTTGGAGTTCCGCAATCTCGACCCTCAGGACTTCCTCCTCCTCACTCAACTGGCGCAATCGGTTCCGGCTCGCCTCTGAGGAGGAGTCCGCGCTTTCGATACGGGCCTCGGCCGAGGCCACCGTCGCCTCAAGGCGTTTTGCCTCTTCCCTCCCTTCGTGCAGTTGCCGGGCCGTGAGCTCACGCTGCTGCCCGAGGTCCTCGACCAACGCGCTCTTCTGCGACAGGGCCTGCTCCTGCTCTCCAATCCGCCGTAGCAAGGCATCAAGCTCCTCCTTGGAGACGCTGAAATTGAGCTCCTGCTGAGCAAGTTTCTGCTCTGCAATCTGGAGATCATCGCGATTGGTCTGAATCCTCTCACGCAATTCCTCACAGCGCTCCTCGTTGAAGCGGATCCGGCTCTCCGCCGCATGGGCCGCATTCTGGTGACTGGAAAGTCGCTGGCGCAGCTCCGAAAGTTCGCTTTCCAGATTGGTTGCACTGTCCCTCGCCGACACTACCGCCATCTCGACTTCGGGCAGGCTCTCCTCCAATGAAGCTCGATGTCGCTCAATCGACTTGAGGGAATTTGTCAACTCCTCCCGCTCGCCCGCGTGTTCACTGAAACGCCTGTGACAGAGATGCGTGTCGAGAATCGACACGTCATTGGCCAGTGCCTGGTAGCGCCGAGCCTTGGAAACCTGCCGCTTCAGGGAATTGATACGGCGCTCCTGCTCCTCGAGCACATCGTGGACGCGCAGCAGGTTCGCCTCGGTGTATTCCAGTTTGCGGAGGGCTTCCTTCTTCTCCTTCTTGAACTTCGTAATGCCCGCCGCTTCCTCGAAAACCTGCCGACGATCCTCCGGCTTGGCACTCAGGAGCATGTCTATCTTGCCCTGCTCCATGATGGAGTAGGCCGACCGCCCGATTCCCGTATCCATGAAGAGTTCATGAATATCCCGCAGACGGCAGAGGGTATCATTGATGCGGTATTCCGACTTACCATCCCGGAACACCCTGCGCGTGATCGCCACTTCGTTGTATTCCGTCTTCAGAGCTTCCTCGCAATCGGTGAGGTTCAGAGTCACCTCTGCCATTGGGAGGGCCTTGCGCTTGTCCGTGCCGTTAAAGATCACGTCGGCCATTTCCCCGCCCCGCAGCGCCTTGGCAGAGGTTTCCCCCAGGACCCAGCGGACGGCATCCACCACATTGGATTTCCCACATCCATTGGGACCGACAATCCCTGTAATTCCCTCGTGAAACTCAAATATGGTGCGCTCCGCGAAGGACTTGAAACCTTGAAGGACGAGGGATTTTAGATGCATTCCAGAGTGATGATTACGACGTGGCCAAAGGCTAGGGAGCAGTCCTTGGAGGAGCAAGCATAGATCGGCCATTGATCAATATGTGGTGTCTTTTCGTGCAAGGCATACAACATGATCAACATGCCCCGCATGTGTTTTATAAAAATTAACATTTTGGGAAATCGAACTTAAGAGCCCTCCCGACCTCCACACCTCGTATTTTGAAGCCCCTGGCTCCACCCGGTCCCCAATCCGGCCCGGCCGCAGTTGACCGATTCGTCGGGCCTCTCTAGAAACCCGCCTCATGTCGGATTTTCTCAACAATCTCTTCTCGCTCGAAGGCAAGGTCGCGATCGTGATCGGCGGAACCGGTGAACTCTGTGGAGCCATGGCCGAAGGGTTGGCGCAAGCGGGTGCCGAAGCGGTCCTCGTGGGCCGCAGCGAGGAAAAGGCGGCCGCGCGCATGGCCTCCATCTCAGATAAAGGCGGGAAATCCCGCTTTATCGCCGCTGATGTCGGCAGCCGGGCCGCCCTCGATGCCCTTCGCGATGAAGTTCTCAGCCAGTGTGGCCGCGCCGACATCCTGATCAATGGAGCGGGAGTCAACTCCCCCACTCCTGTCCTCGATATTGAGGAAGAGGAATTCAGCCGCATCATCGACATCAACCTCGCGGGAGTCCTCCGGGGCTGCCAGAGCTTTGCCTCCTATTTTCTCGATAACAACGTGCCCGGATCAATCATTAACCTGGGCTCGATTTCCGGTCTCAACCCCCTCTCCCGGGTCTTCACCTACTCTGCCTCCAAGGGCGCGGTACACAATCTGAGCCGCAATCTCGCGCGGGAATGGGCTCCCCACGGCATTCGTGTCAACACCCTCGTGCCAGGCTTCTTCCCTGCCGAACAGAACCGAAAGGTCCTCACCCCCGACCGGGTGGCCCAGATCATGGGGCACACCCCGATGGACCGCTTCGGGGAAGCCCCCGAACTGGTCGGAGCCACCCTGCTTCTGGCCTCCAACACTGCGGGCGGCTTCATTACCGGCACCGAAATGATCGTGGATGGTGGATTTAATGCGGTGAGCATCTGAAAAACGCCTCCCACCCGGAAAAACGGCGTCTGGCACACCCACCGCCGGCCCATCCCCGAATCCTACGGCCCTGGGACAGGCGCACCATCAGTTGACCAGCGCCTGCCTTGGCAATAGGATCCTCCAGCGGTCCGGGACCATGTCGAAATGCGCGCCGCACCTTCCGTTCGGCCCTTAACCCCTTGCAAATACACATTCTCCCCGCACTGTGCCTTGCCCTTGGCGACACCTGCGTGTATGCAAACCGCCGCTTTTCGCAGCATTTTCAACTGCTCCTTAGCCTCTCATGATCAAGTGGATTCTCCAGAAGATCGTCGGATCGAAACACCAGCGCGAGTTAAAGCGCATGTGGCCGGTGGTCGCCAAAATCAACGCGATCGAGGAGGCCCTCCAGGCGGAGTCGCGCGAAGACATTCTGGCGAAAGTCGCAGGCTGGCAGAAACACCTCCACCGCTACCTGCCCCTGACCACCGCCACCAGACGGGAAATCGAGCGCATGCCTTCCGAGGAGCTCGCTGCAATGGCGCAGGAACTCGGGGAGCGCTTCTCCTCCCTGCGTGAAGAGTTTCCCGAGCTTCCCTCCCGGGTCGAGGCCAGCCCGGAATCCATTGAAGCCGCCAAGGATGCGTTCCGCGGGATCGAGGAACGCTTTCCGGAGCTACGACGCAAATATCTCGATACCATTCTCCCGGAAGCCTTCGCGGTAGTGAAGAACACCGGTCGCCGGCTTGTCGGTGAGACCATCGAGGTCTGCGACCAGCCGATCAGATGGGACATGGTTCACTTTGACGTTCAGCTGATCGGCGGCATTGCCCTCCATCGCCGGATGATCGCGGAAATGCAGACCGGGGAAGGCAAGACCCTGGTTGCCACCCTCCCGGTCTTCCTCAATGCCCTGACCGGCCTCGGGGTTCACGTCGTCACCGTCAACGACTACCTCGCCCGACGTGACTCGGAGTGGATGGGCGCGGTCTTCAAGTTTCTCGGACTGACCGTGGGCTGCATCCAGAACCAGCAACCGCCGCCGGAGCGCCGGCAGCAGTACTGCTGCGACATCACCTACGGCACCAACTCCGAGTTCGGATTCGATTACCTGCGCGACAACGGAATGGCCTCTTCGCGCGAGGAGCAGGTACAGCGCACCCACTACTACGCCATCATCGACGAGGTCGACTCCATTCTCATCGACGAGGCGCGCACCCCCCTCATCATCTCCGGCCCGTCGGTGATGACCTCTTCTACCGAACAGTACGTCCGCCACAAGGGGCTGGTCGAGCAACTCGTCAAAAAGCAGAATCTGCTCTGCAACGAACTTGCCACCCAGGCCAAGAAGCACCTCGACAACGACGAGGAAGACGAGGCCGGCCGCTGCCTTTTCAAGATCAAGCAGGGCCAGCCGCGCAACCGGCAGCTCATGCGCATGATGGAGGACCCCGAACTGCGCCGTCTCGTGCAGAAGAGCGAGCTCTCCATGTATCAGGATGCCCAGAAGAAGGAACTCTTCGCGGTCAAGGAGGAACTCTACTTCACGATCGATGAAAAGGGGCATGATGCGGACCTCATGGAGATGGGCCGCGAATTTCTTTCCCCCGACGATCCGGATGCCTTCATTCTCCCCGATCTGGCCGAGGCCTTCGCCGAAATCGACGCCGATCTCGAACTCGACGAGGAGACCGCCCGCAGCAGGAAGAAGGAAGTGGAGGAAAGCCTCGACCGCCGCGGCGAGAAGATGCACTCCATTTCCCAGCTCCTGAAGGCCTACTGTCTCTTCGAGAAGGACGTCGAGTATGTCGTGCAGGACAACAAGGTCGTCATCGTGGACGAAAACACGGGCCGTGAGATGCCCGGGCGGCGCTGGTCGGACGGCCTTCATCAGGCTGTAGAAGCCAAGGAAGGTGTCGAAATCGAGCGCGAAACCCAGACCTACGCCACCATCACGATCCAGAACTACTTCCGCCTCTACGAAAAGCTGGCGGGCATGACCGGAACGGCTGAAACCGAAGCAGCGGAGTTTTCCGACATCTACCGCCTCGATGTCCTTCCCATTCCCACCAACGAGCCCAACACGCGGGAGGACCTCAACGACCAGGTCTTCAAGACCCGGCGGGAGAAATACAATGCCGTGGTCACCGCGATTCAATCCGCTCACGAGAAGGGCCAGCCAGTCCTCGTGGGAACGGCCTCGGTGGAAGCATCCGAGACTCTCTCACGCATGCTCAAGCGCGGGAAAATCCCCCACTCCGTCCTGAATGCAAAGTATCACCGGCAGGAAGCCGAGATCGTATCCCGGGCCGGGCAGAAAGGGTCCGTTACGGTTTCCACCAACATGGCCGGCCGGGGCACGGACATCAAGCTGTCGGAGGGAGTCCCCGAGGCCGGCGGCCTGATGGTGATCGGCACCGAGCGCCACGAATCCCGCCGAATCGACCGCCAGTTGCGTGGCCGTTGCGCCCGTCAGGGCGACCCCGGAGGTTCACAGTTTTTCATCTCCTTCGAAGATGACCTGATGCGGAATTTCGCAGCCGCCGAACGCATGACCAGCATGATGGAACGCTTCGGCATGGAGGACGGCGAGGCTCTTGAGCACCGCTGGCTCAACCGCTCGGTGGAAACAGCCCAGAAACGCGTAGAGCAACTGCACTACCGGCGCCGGAAGTACGTCCTCGATTTCGACGACGTGATGAATAACCAGCGTGAGGTCGTCTACGGATACCGGAATGAAGTCCTCACGTCCGAGGACCCTCGCGAACTGATCTACGAAATCATCGACAAGGTGATTCCCGCGCAGGTCGAAAGTTATCTTGTAGACCGGGACGAGGGCTCTCCTGACTACAACGAGCTCATCGGCTGGGCGAATACCACCTTTCCGATTCATCTCGACCGCTCTCCCGAGACCTTTGACGGCAAGGAGCCCGGGGAAATCAGCGCAGTAATCATTGAGAAGGTCAAGACCGCCTACGAGCTCAAGATCCAGGTCGAGGACCCCGCCCTGCTGGACCAGCTCGAGCGCCACATCATCATGGTGGCCATCGACCGACTCTGGCAGCAACACCTCTATAACATGGACTCCCTGCGGGATGGAGTGCACCTGCGGGCCCAGGGACAGAAGGACCCTCTCGTGGAGTATAAAAATGAGGCCTACAACCTTTTCGTAAGCCTCATGGACAGCATCGAGGGCGAAGTCCTCACCAACCTGTTCCGGAGCACAACCAATCTTGAGAACTTCGAGCAGTTCCTGCACAATCTCCCCTTCGAGATGAATGATCAGGCCTCTCCCGGGCCTGGCATCGGCCAGGGCAACCTTGCCTCCTCCGGGGCGGCAGGAGCGGACCCTGACGGCGGAGGTGGTGGCCAACTCAAGCTCAACATCCCCAAGCGCCGCCCCAGCATCAAGGTGGGCCGGAATGAACCCTGCCCCTGCGGTTCCGGGAAAAAATACAAGGCGTGCTGTGGTCGGCAGGGCTGATTGCAAGGCCCCACCACCGCTCAGGAGGCTTCGCCTTCCCTGCAAAATCCCGGCTTGACGGTCTCGCTCACCCCTCCTAGGCTCCGCGCCCCCCAAAACCGTTGGGGCTCAATCTCTCTATCTCCATGGCAAAAAGTCACGACCGCGGCATTGATATTAAAAAAGGAGAGTCCGTCGACCGGGCCCTCAAGCGGCTGAAGACCAAGCTCGATTCCGAGGGAATCATCGAGGAAATGCGCCGTCGTCGCGCATTCGAGACTCCTGCAGACCGGAAACGCAGGAAGGCCCGGAGCGCAATCAAGCGCAACCGCGTGCGCTGGCGCTATATCTCGGAAGCAACCGAGAAAAAGATCGAGGAGCGAAAGGCCGCCGCCGCTGCTGCCCAGACCGCCTCCCCCGCTCCGGGCGAGTAGATCCAAGCCTTCCTCCCTCGTCGGCCTCTATCCCTCGAAGGCCTTGACGATCAGGGTCGCATTGTGGCCCCCGAAGCCAAACCCGTTGCTGGCCGCCACCTTGATCTTGGCATCACGAGCCTCATTGGGCACGTAGTCGAGGTCGCACTCGGGGTCCTGATTCTCGAGGTTGATGGTCGGCGGAAGCACCCCATCCCGAATAGCAAGGACACAGGCCGCGAGCTCGACTGCGCCCGCCGCTCCAAGCAGGTGACCGGTCATTGACTTGGTTGAACTGACTGCCAGCCCGTTGGTGGCATGGTCACCACAGGCCACCTTGATCGCCCTCGTCTCGGCGATGTCACCGAGCGGAGTCGACGTCCCGTGAGCATTGAGATACTCTATATCCTCGGGGTTCACTTCCGCATGCTTCATCGCCATCCGCATCGCCCGG
>CAWWCX010000049.1:0-15703 GCA_963935445.1 uncultured Roseibacillus sp. | reverse complement strand
GGTCTCGTGGGCTCGGAGATGTGTATAAGAGACAGGTGAAATGGATGCCCCGCTGAGGGTGGGAATCGTAGAAGGGCTGCGATCCATCACCTACCGTCCGCAGTTTTCTTTTATTCTCGGATTCAAGGAGCGGATTGAACGCCCCGGTCCTGTCCACGCCCTCGTCAACAGCGACGGGGACCACAGTGTGTCGTGGATCAGTTTTGAAGAGGATAAGCCCGGGCACGTTTTGGCCGGAGAGTCCGTTCTGGTTGCTCAGATGTCGCCCGCTTGGACGAGGTCTCACTTTGAAGAACCCCCTGAAGCGCTTCTCCCGGAGATCATGCGACAGGTGCGCACTCTTCTGCCGGGAGTCGAAGCCCAGCCCGATTGGTGGGATTCACAACGCTGGCGTTACGCGCACCCGGAGGCGGCGATGGATCCCGGGGTCGCCCGGCTTGGAGAATCTTCCGGGTTGCACCTGTGCGGAGACGCGTTGGCGGGGCGCGGGCGTGTCACGCTTGCGATCAAGACGGGTTTGGAGTGCGCGCGACGGGTCATTGCGCGCGGGAAGGACGGGGAAGAAGGAGCGGCCGTTTCAGGATGTGGACAAACGGATCAGGCTTGATGGGGAAACACGAACGAGACCTCCACCTCGTCTGGTTCAAGCGTGATCTCCGCTTGAGCGATCACCGGCCGCTCAGAGAGGCCTCTGAGCGTGGCCAGGTGATCTGCCTGTATGTGTTTGAGCCGGAGGTGTGTGGTTCGGAGGAATTCGATGAGAGCCATTTCAATTTCATCTGCGAGTCGCTTGCTGAACTACGGGACGGGCTGCGAGCAAAGGGAGGTGAGCTGGCGGTTCGCACCGGATCCCTTCCCGGTGTCTTTCAAGATCTCCGGCAACAATACCCCTTTGCCGATTTATGGAGCCACGAGGAAACCGGTAATGCGGTCACCTTCGATCGTGACCGCAGGGTGGCAGCATGGGCGAAGGAGCGCTCGGTGCGCTGGCATGAGATTCCACAGAATGGTGTAGTGCGGCCTCTCCGGTCCCGCGACGGCTGGTCGCGGCGCTGGCAGGTCCGCATGAGCGAGGAGACTGCCGCGGTGCCCGGGCGAGTGCAGGCTCCGGTGGGGCTCTTCGGTGGTGAGTTGCCCTGCAGGGAGGAGGTAGGTTGCGCCCCGGGTTCCAAGAAGGTGCTCCAGCACGGCGGCGAAGCACATGCGCGTGAGACGTTGCAAACATTTCTGGCTACGCGTGGGGTTGGTTACCGCACGGAGATGTCCAGTCCGTTGACGGCAGAGGGCAGTTGCAGTCGTCTGAGTCCCTATCTGGCGTGGGGCAATATCTCGGTCCGGGAGGTCTACCGGGAAACGCGCCGGCGCGTTCGGGACCTCCGCCTGATAAAGGAGAGGGGGGAGAACATCGATTCCCGGTGGTTGCGTTCGCTGGGATCCTTCGAGGGGCGGCTTCGCTGGCATTGCCATTTCCTGCAGAAGTTCGAGGACGAGCCCTCGATCGAGTTTCGCAACATGAACCGGGCCTACGACGGATTGCGGGAAGCAGAATTTGACGAGCGACGTTTCGAGGCATGGTGCCGGGGGGAAACCGGTTATCCGATGGTGGACGCGTGCATGAAGGCGTTACACGAGACCGGCTGGATCAACTTTCGCATGCGTGCGATGCTTGTATCCTTTGCGTCTTACCACCTCTGGCTGCACTGGAGACGTCCGGCGGTGTTTCTTGCGCGGCACTTCCTTGATTTTGAACCCGGGATTCATTTCAGCCAATTCCAGATGCAATCGGGCGTTACCGGGATCAATGCGCTGCGGATTTATTCCCCGGCCAAGCAGGTCCTGGACCAAGATCCCAAAGGTGAGTTCCTGAAACGCTACCTGCCGGCCTTGGAGGGCGTGCCCGATACTTATCTTTCAGAACCTCACAAGATGGCTGGAAGTATGCAGCGAGCGGCCGGCTGTGTTCTGGGGCGCGACTACCCTTTGCCCATCGTCTGTCATCGTGAGGCCTATAGCCTGGCCCGCAAGCGCATGGGTGAGATCCGCAGCCGCCCGGAAGTTCGGGAGGAATCCAGAAGGGTCCTTGGAAAGCATGGGAGCCGCAAGCGCCAGGCCCGGGCCCGGAAGTGAGCGGAGATTGAGAAGGCAAGAAGCGGGCTTTGCCGGGTGAAGGTTTGACGAACGAGCCGGAGGAAAGCACAGTGCGGATGCTGCCTGCCGAGTAAGAAAGTGTGATCTTGTCGTTCTCCTGCAGGCTAGGCAGCTGATTGGAAACTCAGTTGCCATGCCTGCAAACCGCGTTGAAGTCGAGGATGTCGGCGATGTCGTCTGCATTCGCAATTATCGATTCAAGGGTGAGGTTGATTTGGGTGGGGCTTTGTATGTGAATGCAGAAGCCATTCCGTGGCTAGCTGAGGCGATCGATGGATTCCTTGGAGATTATCAGCCTCGCGAGAAACGGTTTCCGGATGATGATCTCAAGCTGGACGTAGGCGGGCATGGGCATAACCCCATGCTGGCCATCTTCAATCGCAGGCGTCCAGAGTCCTTGCGGGGAGGTAATCAGGTGCAAGACATGTATGAGGAGGAAGCCCTGAGCCTGAGGTGCCAGCTTTATGTCCTCCTGCGTGGCCCGGGGTCTGAGACGATTCTCATGCCGCCCGCGATTCCATTCGACCTGGAGGGGGAGGAAGTGGCGATGGGTAGCGCGGCGCCTGGACCTTACCTGCTGGCCAATGGAGCAGAAGCCCAGGGTCGCGTTGCGACGGTGACGCTGCTGTCTGATGGTTCTGCCCAGGAGGTCGGAGTGGGCGGGGTTCTCGAGGGTGCGAAGCAGAGGTGGCTTGCCCTTGCCTTTGAGCCGGATGGCAGCTTGCGATTACGACGGGACGATGGGACGGGAGCTCCGCCATTCGTGCCGCCCGAAAGGGCGATGATTGACCACCCCGAGGCGGACGTTTCAAACCTCTGGGTGCAGTGGGACTATCCATTCGCCACGTGGAGAGTTGATCTCCGGGAGGCCGCATCCAGGAACCCAGGTGAAATTGCCGCATTCGTGACCGCCGTGATTGAAGCTGGCGAAGAGACGGAAGCGATGCGGATCCTGAAGATTCCCTTCCTCGGCTATGAGCGGGAATCAGATGGCGCTCTCCTGCCTTACCTGAGGAAGCAGTGGGAGCAGCAGGGTGGGCCCGACGTATTCGCCAACATGGGCGGTGCCGTCGTGGAAGCCACGTTGGCCTGGTATGACACCATGGGTCGCCACCGTGAGTCACCTGTTCGCCATCTAGAGCTCATTCTGGAAATGGATGAGCCCTATGAAAACGCATTGGAGGGATTTCGCGAGCCGTGGCCGCCGGTAGACATACGGGGAGCAGATTGGAGCTGCATCAAGCGAGCACATGAAGGCGAGCGACTCCTTGTTGACCTCGAGATTGCCCTGCACTCCGATATCTGGTTTCCGTGGATCAATGGGATGGGCCATCCATTGGCGGACCAGAGGCGCAAATTCGACAACCGTGGCCTGGCTGTAGGCAACGCCGTGCGCTTTAATCGCTTTCTCGATGGTGTTGGAAAAGCAGCTGAGGCGGTGGGCAGTCGTCTGTATCTTGATAGGGATAGTTGCAGGGTCCGCCCCGAATACGTGACGGACCGGGGTATTGTAACCAATCCTCCGGAGCCCGCCGAGCGCATGACGGAAGAGGATCGTAATGCGCCCTGGATCTAGTTGTTGAGAGCGGGGGCTGGTGGTGCCAGTGCCCTGAAGAGAGCTGGGGGGCGAAGTTCCGCGAGACCACGGAGTGAGAGCCACTTGGCGTGGAGGGAGGATTTGAACTTCTTCCAAGAAAAAGGAACGTGGTTCGTTTACAGGAGGAAGATGAAAGGATTGAGACGGCTATCGGGGAAATCTGCCAGCCGGCTTGATGAACCGTATTTATCGGTGGCTCCCCTCATCGATATCTGCTTCCTCCTGATCGCTTTCTTCATAGTGACGACCACAATCCTGCCGCAGGAGAGGGACATCAGGACGGAGGGAGCGACTACCATTACGCCTCCCTCGCATCCCGCGCACCCGGTGATGGTGCTGGTGCGGGCGGACGGGGCCGTGGTGCTTCACCCTGGGGGGAATGAGATCGTGGTTTCCGGTGATCGGCAGGAGCACGATTTGCCGGTCCTCAGGGGGTTCCTGGAATCGGCCATGGTGGGCGCCCGGGAATTGCCGCAGTTGCTTGTACAGGCGGAAGGGATGGCGAATCACCAGCGCGTGGTGGATGTTATGAATGTTTGTGCCCGGGTCGGATGGACAAGGGTGGGCTTTCTCGATTTGCTCGATCGCTAGGGTGATCGGGTCGTGCGGGATCATGCCGGGGGCAGGGAGTAGCCAGCCCTGTCCGGCGCAAAGGCTCCCGGGATGCAGTGTCGTGCGAACGTGTGATCAGCGAGAGGAGAAACGGCACCGGATGGATGGGATTCGTGAAAAATTACGCCCTGCAGGTCCAGAAAGATGAAAATGTCCTGACGAAAGGTCCGGTTGTTGGCATGGGTGCCATCAGGTCCCCGAATCCTATCAGACTAACCATGCAGGCCTCCTACCCCATTCCGTCCCCCAAATACGTGTTCGCGATTACATTCCTGACCTTTCTGGCAGGAATGTTTTTTTGTAGCGCGAACGCCCAGTCCCTCACTATCTCGGGACCTCACTCAGTAGCGCATCAACCCTTCACAGTTCTCAAGCCCGGGGAGATCAGGGCCGAGGTCTCCTGGACGGGAAACAGTAAGCAATTACGGGTGCGTCTGCAGGGAAGGAAGGCGGGATCCTATGCCGAGACCCAGGGGCAATCCCCCCTCGTCCTCAAATACGTTGTTACCGGGGAGGATGTACGAAGGGGAGTCAACTGGCGTATTGTGATTGATGACCCTGCCGGAATTGGTGACGCACGGATTTCGGTCAAGCTCGATCTGCCAGAGGACGCTGATGCCAGGGCGGACTTCGAGCGGCGGAAGGTTGCCCTCCGGACCGGTTCGTTTGCTCCTGCCGCAGAGCGTGAGGCTGAGTTTCTTGACCGCCTGGCGCAGAGTGAGGGTGAAGGGTTACACGGGTTGATCATGCTGAACCGGGCGGTCACCCGTTCCGAAATCAAGGTGTTGGAACGGAAGGGAATCGTGCGGCAAAGTTTTCTGGGTGGGTGGAACTCGATCGGGCTGATCAAGCGGGGCTTTAACCGTAATGATCCTGATCTAGCAAATCTGATAGCTGCCGTTCTGCCCCTTGGTCCCCGGGACAAGGTTCATCCTGATCTCTGGGTTGCGAATTACCAGGCCTTCGACATCCTTGTCGATGGCAAGCCGAGTGGAAACAACCCGGTGCTGAACCGGGACGGAACCCTCAAAGTCCTGGTGCAGTTTTATCCGGATGTGCCCAGGAAGAGGGTGCTCGAGATCTTCAGGCAGGGCGCGAAGGTCCTTTCTGCCAAGTCGGACCGGTTATGGGAGGTGAATATTGAGCAGGGAGGTCTTTCCGAACTCGCGAGCCAGGATGAGGTTGAGTGGATAGGTCCGGGTTCCTCTCCCAAGTTGCTGGAGAACGCTACGACCCGAAATGTCGTAGGCGTCACTCCGGTGCAGGGCGCAGCTGTCAACGCGGCATCAAACACCATCATTTACAGCGGTCTCTCCGGTGCTGGAATCACGATCGGGATCGACGACAACGGGGTCGATGGCGCACATAACGACCTGAACGTTGTCCGTGACGTATCCGGAGTGGGAAGTCACGGTACTCATGTTGCCGGTATTGCGGCTGGGAGCGGGGTTCAAAGTGCCTTGGCGGATAATTTTGGAAACCCGAACGGGGGAGCGCCCTTCCAATGGCGCGGTATGGCTCCGAGGGCAGGGATTGTCGATTGGGGATCCCTTGTGGATGCGGCCAATACCCTTGATGCTATCACTAATAACTCGATGGATGTGGTTAACCATTCGCATGCCCTGGGGCAGGACGGGAACTACGATACGAGGAATCAACTGATCGACCAGATGATCCGGGGGGGGGCCGTTTCCGGAGGGACTGCTGTTCCACGTATACCCCGGTGTTTCTCGTCAGGTAACGGTGGTGGAAACGCTGCCCAGTATGGGAACCAGTTCGGCTATTTTGCGAACACCAAGCAGATGAAAAACGCGCTTCTGGTCGGCAACTGGGTGTCGGCCACCGGGCTGCTTGCGGCGGGGAGCAGCATGGGGCCGGCCTACGATGGACGGATCATGCCGACAGTCGTTGCTCCCGGAACCAATATCACCTCCTGCAATACTAACTCGAACGGTTACCGGCTTTCTGGAGGTGGCACCTCCATGGCCGCCCCGGTGGTGACGGGCATGCACGCCCTCTTGCTGGAGTCCTGGCAGAATACCTACTCTTCGCCGCTGGGAACCACGGTTGATGCGGTACGCCCGCTCCCGTCGACCCTGCGGGCGATCGTGATTCAGACCTCGACGGATATCATCAACAACAATGTCCGGGGGGGCTCCAACAACGAGGTGGACTCGGATAGTAATCCGGCCAACGGGAACGACGGTAACGGGACTCCGACCGCCACAGCTGGTCCGGACTATTCCACGGGCTGGGGTCTTGTGAACGCCCAGGCGGCGGTAAACCTTCTGGAGGATCACCGACTGGTTGATGGGGTGCCGGTCCCGAACCGTTTCGTGCAGGACACGGTCAACCAAGGGGCGGTCGAGGAGTTCGAGTTTGTCCTGGAGAGCAATGGCCTGTTGCAAATCACCCTGGCGTGGGACGATATAGAAGCCGCGGTCCAGAGCCCGGCCACAAGTCCGCTGCTGATTAACGACCTTGATCTGGAGTTGGTCTCACCACAGGGCGTTGTCTTCTACCCCTGGCAGCTTGGCCAGACCATTCTCGACAGTGCTGGCAACCCGATCGCGAATGAGGACCAGGTCCCGGGGACAAGCATTCAGGTACAGATCCCGATTGCCCCGACAATCACCCCTTCAACGAATTCCGATTATGTCCCACAGGACGCTCTCACCGGTGCCGGGGCATGGGTCGCCGGGACGGGCAGGGATCATCTCAACAATGTGGAACAGGTTTCCATTCCGAATGCAGTGGCAGGGCGCTGGACGGCCCGGGTGATTGGTTTCAATGTTCCGACGGGCGCACAGGATTTTTCCCTCGTCGGGATGCCATACCCCGATCTTCCGGAACTGGTCGGATCGAACGAGGAGCAGGTAGGAATTCCCGGGTTCAACACGGACATCACCTTTGACTGGAGTGTCAGCAATATTGGGACGGCTGGGACCGGAGTCCCCTTCGAATACACCGTTCTTCTTTCCACCGACTTTCAGCTCGGAGGAGATGTCCCGCTCGTTATTCAGGGTGATTCCGTATCCCCGGATGGGACGATTGGCGCTCTTGCCGCCGGAGGATCGGTGGACATCAGCACGACGGTCCAGATCACGCCGGCACAGGCCTCGGCTCTTCTGGGGATTCCCTCCGGGTCGGTGACAGTGGCGGACCTGGTGGAGAACGATGTGTTTCTTCTCGTTTACTACGACTCGGCTGGAGCCGTTCCCGAGCACGAGGAGGTGAACATCATTCCCCTGCAGGCAGCTCGTCTGGTGGACGTGGTGCTGGTCATGGACCGAAGTGGAAGCATGGGAGCCAATGTGCCCGTCTCCAACGGGACGCAGACCAAGATCGCTCAACTCAAGAAATCTGCGAACCTGTTCCTCGATCTGATGCGGACAAATGAAGGGGACCGCCTTGGAGAAATCAGCTTTGCTTCCACGGCAACCATCGATTTTGATGAGCCCGGGGCAGCCGAAGTAGTGACGGAGCTGACTTCGGGACCCGGGGGGAATCTCGGGGTAGCGAAGAGTGAGGTAAATGCCCTTGCTCCTGGCGGCGCCACGAATATCAGAGATGCCCTGCAGGCCGGGCTGGACCTTCTGCCGCCGGGGTCGGATCGGCGGAAGGTATTGGTATTCCTTTCCGACGGCATGAAAACAGCCGGTGGCGACCCCTCTGACCCGGCATTCCTGAACCAGTTTGCGGCCCAGGACGTCAAGGTCTATGCGGTTGGCTTTGGAACAGAAGGGGGAAGCGGCCTGGCCGGGCTGGACCTCAATCTGCTCTCCACCCTGGCAACCCAGGGCTCCGGCGGACTCTTCCATGTCGCGGAGAATTCCACCCAGCTGGACAAGTTCTTCATTGAGGCCGTTGGTGGCGCGATTGAGAGCGAACTGGTTGTGGATCCGGAAGGGGACCTTGCCCCCGGCCGGGCAGTGGAAGTTGACGCCGGTTTGGGCTCCAAGGATCTCAACGCGACCTTCATTGCGACCTGGGACGAGCCGACAGCCAATGTGGAGCTGTCCCTGCGCTCTCCCTCCGGACTCTTGATCACGGAGGCGAACGCGGCCAGTTTCGGAGGGAAGGTCGAGTTCACCCGGCGCCCGGGTTATGTCTTCGCCAAGGTCAGTCCGCCTCTTCCGACGGGACCTTCCGTGTCTCATGCCGGGACATGGAGCATGATCATACGCAACCAAGGGCGTGTCACGACGCGTTACATGGCAAACGTGCTGGCGGACTCAACGGCACACTTTTCCGTCGCGACGCCAATTCCGGCAGGGAGAGACTGCTTCGAGCCGGGCGATGAAATTGAGTTTTCCGCCCTGCTGAAAGGTGCTGCTCCGGGAGCCCTGGCCCGGGCCGTGATCACGGTTCAGCCGTTCGTGCCGGCGGCCGGGATCGGAGAGGTCTTCGCCTCGAAGGGCCTGACCGGGCGAGATTTCGCCAATGTTCCGCTCGCAATCAACAAGGAGCCACTGTCTCAACTGGAACGGATAGGGATGGCTTACCAAGGGAAATTCGGTGCGGCACCGGTGACGAGGGAGCCGGCCACCCCCTTTACCTTGTCTCTCGGGGACCTGATGAAGGACTCAGCTCTCTTCCGGGGCTCGTTCATCGCTCCCGTGCCGGGCGAGTACAGCTTCCTGATCCGGGCCAGCGCGCTCGATGAAAACTGTGAGCCGATTAACAGGGAGATCCTGCGCACCGTGCGGGTGGTTCCAAAGGTCAATTCCAAGACCACGGAGCTGGTTGTTGATTCGCTGCAGGATTCCCACCTTGTCATGGTAACCCCGCGTGATCGCGGGCAGGGGAGAATTGGACCCGGGTATGCGGACGGCTTCACGCTGAAGCCGGAAGGACTGCGAATCCTTTCCGGGCAAGGAGAAGCGGGTCGGATGCAGGACCAGTTGAACGGGAACTATGTGCTCAGGGTGGTTCCGGAGACCGGGCAGGGAGGCGTCCTGAGGCTCTCGTTCCAGGGAGTGGAGCTGCCGGCGCTGGTGATCGGACAGGGAGGACAGAACCCCGGACCGGTGGCTACCCCGGCTGGTCAGCAGGTTGAGGTGGCTCTTGCTCCAGACATTAGCCTGCAGTTCGAGCGGGTCCTGGCCGCAGGAGAGACCGTTCTCAAGAGAGGGGAGGGGCCTGATTCTCTCCGGCGGCTGCAGGGTGCAGTCCCGGCGACCTTCGGAATTGTTACGTCTGCTGATCTCGGGCCTCATGGTGTCGAGGTGATGGTGCAATACGACGAGGCCAACTTCGGGAGCGAGGGGAATCTGATCCTCGCCCAGAAGCAGGAGGATGCCTGGGTTGAGATCACGACGGAGCTGGACGTGTCGACCAATGTCATCAGTGGGCGTGCCAGTTCTCTTTCCGAGTTTGCTGTCCTCGAGATCATTCCCCCCAAGGAGGTGGGGCAACTTGATCTTGGACGGAGCGGCACTGGCGAGTTACAGATCACTACCCCCGCAGGCAGTTTCTACTACCTGCAGTACACAGAGAGCCTCGAGCGGCCCTGGAAGCGGATATCCCCGGCGTTTAATGGAAGACTCCCGGAGCGGGATCCGGTCCGGAGAGGATTGAAGCGTGGGTTCTACCGTCTGGAGCTGCGCCCATCCGGGCGATAGGGAACCAACGGCCTTGCGCCTCGACCGCACAGGTTGGTAAACAGCTGACATGCCAATGCCCATGAAAACTGCTTCGTTCAGCGCCCTCCTGCTGGTCGTCAGCCTCACTGGTGGTTCCGCCGAAGTTTCGTTCGTGGCCGTCGCCAAGACCCAGGCTTTTGCACAGTTCAATCCGCATATCGCCCTGCTTGATGTTGAGGAGGAGAGTCAGGACGACCCCTTGTCCTTCGAGGTGGTGGTGCAGGGCAGCTCGGAGGGCGGCATTACTTCGGGAGAGGTGTCGATCGGCGGCACCTCACTTGCCCTCACACCGGATGGCGGAAACTGGTATTACACCCGCCGGTTCGAGTCGAAGGAGGAGCTCGATGCAGCTTTTCCCAGTTCGTCGACCTATGAGGTGACGGCGGGAACGTCGGCGGGAGACGCTTCCTTCGTTCTCGATTTTACAGCAGATAGCTACCCGAACGTGCCCTTCATTACGAACTGGGAGGTGCTTCAGGAGGCTGAGGCGGGTGGGGCGATCACCATTGAGTGGGATCCTTTCGCCGGGGGGGACGCCGACGACCACATCAGTGTGGGGATTGATCTCGGGGGACCGGGAGGAGAAGGAGTCTTTGAATCCCCGGTTCCCGGGGAGGTTGGTGCTTTGGACGGAACAAGTAATTCGATCAGTCTGCCGGCAGGCACGCTGGAGCCGGGAAGGCGCTACACCGTCAGGGTGAGCTTTTACCGGATTGTCGGGACTGCCGGAGGGGGGATTGGATCTGCCGCTGCATTCGGGAAGCATAACCGTTTTCCCCTGGTCACGGTCGCCGGGAGTGACACGGAGGCTCCCCAGCTCCGCTACAGCAATCCGGACAATAACCGCTCCAATGTTCCGCATGATTCAGCGATCATGTTCCAGTTTGATGAGCCCATGGACCAGACGGTTGACCTGGAGCAGGCCATTCAATGGGAGGGCGGTATAGATCCTTCGGATGTGGGTTATGTCTGGTCCGATGACGGAAGGCGCCTTTTCTGCCTGGTGGACGGAGGTCTGTCGACGTCGGCCACTTTTGGATGGGAATTGAATCCGGAGGGAGAGGCTGGAACTCCTGGGATGGAATTGGCAGATCTCGCCGGGAATCGCCTCCTCACGCGGAGCGGTTCCTTTACGACCGCCGACACACCTAATGGATTTACGGGTGACTCCCGTTGGTACTACCTCATTCGTTCCCGCCACTTCCGGCAGACCGGGGCGGTGGTCAGTCCCCGGGAGGATTTCCGGACCTACGCGGGAGTCGGAATGAGTTCCTACAACAGCTTGTCCCGGATTGAGGCCATTATCGGGGGAAATGCCGTGGAGATGGACGGGGAGCGGAGGGATGACCGTGTGGAGGGTTCCGCGCAATATCTCGAGCAGAGCGACCAGGAGCAATTTTTCCCGGCAGGGGGGAGCTACGGGTTCCAGTTCCGGCCGACCGGGAGTCTGGTAGAGACTTCGGTGGCTTTAGGAGCTCCGTCAGGGATCTTCCCTGATGCTCCAGTGATTGCCAACCACCTTGAGGCCCAGATGGTCGACGCGTCGTCGGACTTCACCCTCTCCTGGGAACCGGTCCCGGGTGCCGGGCCCGATGATTTCTTCCTGGTTGTCATCGACAACGCTTATGACCGATCAATTTTCTACACGCCGCTGCCAGGCCAGACTGGAGCGCGCGTGGTGGAGCCGATTCCCGCAAGCACTACGTCGCTTGTTATTCCTGCCGATACTCTTCCCCCGGGCCGGACGCTGGAACTCAGTGTCGCCTATGTCATGGTTGATGGTCGGAACGTGGACCCTCAGTTCGGGACTGGAACAAGCGGGGTAGCCAGTCTGACAACCCTCGATCTCGTAACCCTCGGAGATCCGATCGTTCCGGAGCTGACCGAAGTCAGTGGGGACCCTTCCGGATTTCAACTCGTGGTGACCGGCGAACGGGGCGTGCCTTACACCATCGAATGCAGTAGCGATGGCGAAAGCTGGACCCCGGTTCTGTCGCAGAGTGCGGATGGCAGCGATTCCGGTGGGCCGGAAGGAAGTTTCACATTCTCCACCGGAATTGACAGTGGGACCAAGCTGTTCCGGGCCGTAGAGGGCGAAATGCCGGGAGATTCCGATTAGGATTAGCAGGCGCCCTGTCAGGGACGGAAATCCGAGGGCTTGGGCAGCGGGCTGTTCGGGTCGTCCTTCCCCTGGGTGGGCACGCCAATGGGAACCGGCCGAATGCGTTCGGAGGTGATGCGAACGATGACGTTGTAGTTCCGGCCTTCCTGGCCAGTCCCCAGAATGACGGAATGGCCTTCCTCCGTGTACCAGAGGTGGGATCCAAGGATGGCACCGTCCTGCAGCTCGTCGACCATGGGAAAATCAGCAGCCTGAACAGGGCGTCCATGGAGTTTGTTGAGGAGGTCGATCAGTTCGGACCAGTTTCCGCGGAGAGAGGTGATATAACTGCCCTTGCTGACGGGCTGGGTCTGCAGCGTCACTTCTCGCAGGCCGCCGCTCTTGTGCCAGTCGAAGAAGAGATAGCAGTGCAGGCCTCCGATGGTGGCCTTGGTCTTGTAAATTCCATTAAGTCCGGTACGGCCGAGAAAGATTCCGTTTCCGGCGGAGGTGACGAGCGCACTGGCATCCAGTTTTTTTTGCACCGTGTTGCGATCGTCCCCGAATTCGAGCTGGTCGAAGGCGGCGCCCTTTGGGGGTGGGGCGTCCGCGGCCAGATCCTTGGGGTCCACGTTGCTGCGCACCCAGGCCCGGTCGTCGGTATGCAGCGTTTTGATGGCCAGTGTGATGATGCGCCCATCCCTGCGCTTGAGAGTGACGCGTGCCCCGTCACTGGAAAGGTATTCAGCCTGGAAGCTCTTGGAGCCCTCTGCGTTGCGCCAGGCGCGCATGGCTCCGGGAGTAACCAGCTGGGAGGACAGCAAGAGGACGATGATGAGAGGCGTTCTCATTTCGGAAGGCATTCTAGCAGTGTTGTGAACGGGTGGCCAGTGCTTGGTGCTGCAGATGCGTGGCAGCTTCGGGGAGTCAGGAAGGTGCAGAGTTATTCCAGAAGGACGAATGGGGGTTGTTCCTGAAGCAGCCTGGTCTCCTCTGGTTGGCGGGGATTACCAGCAGGATTTTGAGCGGGAGGATTCCCGGGAGCCAGTAGCGTCCGGGTGGAAAAAACAAGACCCGGCCGAAGCCGGGTCTTTGTATGTTGGGTTTTGGTGGGGAGAGGGTCGCTTTAGCGGGACTGCCTGCGGCTGTGGCTGAAGTAGGATTCAAAGCCGAGTTCGGGCGGGAACTCGGAGAGTCCATCACTCGGATTCATTTCGATCCGCCAGTCCTGCCCGCACTGCTTGTAAGGAGGCTTGAAAGTGCCGTGGTATGTGGGGCAGTAGAAGGTAACGAGCTCGTAGAAGCCGTAGCCGAGGCGCTTGAAGGTGCGGTATCCGCCATCGACGATTCCGTAGGAGGCACCTGCCTTTCTGCCGGCATGCGTGCCGCGGAAAAGGACTTGTTCGGGGATCTCGACTGCTCCGTAGAGGATGTTGCTGAGGGCACGACCGAGTTTGCGAGAGGCATTGTACTTCGCTCCGGGAGGGGCCTGGATGTCGGCGTAGGCGGCGCCGCACAGTGCAAAGGCGAAGGCGATCAGGATCAGTTTTCTCATTACGGGGGGGAGTTTGAGCGAGGAATGCGGGCAGACGCAAGCGGTTATTGCCGCTTTGTGCGTCCCTTCGTTCCCCATTCAAGCGCTGGCCGCAACGGCCGAAAGGTATCCAGCGGTGTTTGTATTAAGAGGCTTACCCGCAAGGGTTAGCGGGGAGCTGTGGTTCTTCCGCGGGGAATTCTCGGCGGGCTTCCCAGGGCAGGGTTGCCCGATCCGGGTTCTCCGGAAAGAGAAGAAGGAGGAAGGCCTTGAGGTCTGGTTGGAGGGGCCGGAGACCGCTGCGGAGTTCGCCCGCAGCTTCGAGGTGCCCCTGAGCAGCGGCCGCCTTGGCCCTGGTGTGCACCTTGTCGCGGTAGGCTTTGAGGTGCCCTTTGATCCGAGCGTCGTATTTTCCCTCCAGCGCGGAGAGGGATTTGGTGGCAGTCTCATGGATCCGGTTCAGGGAGGCGGGAGCGGTGGCAGGCAGGGCCGGGAGAAGTTCGGTGCCCTCAGCGGACTTGACGAGTTCCTGCTCGAGGCCTTCCCACTCGGCCATCTCCTTCTGGATTTCACTCGCGTCTGCTCCGGGATTTCGCAGGGCGGCGCGGAGGTTCGTTTTCTGGGCGCGGGCGATGACCTTCACCTCTCGAACGTAGCGTTCGACCAGTTTCCGCTTTTCCCAGTCGAAGGCGCTGAGGTCGGCGCCCACGACTTGCTGGGTTTTTCGGGTGAGGGCTGCCTGCCAGGAGGCACTGGAGAGCACCTCTTCCTCAGGCGGAGCTGTCTGAGCGGCTGGGGGCGCCCATTCGAGGAGGATTCCGGTCACCTTGCGTCTGGTGCCGTCCACCATGGTCCACCTCCCTTGTCCAGACTCGCCCGCTCCCTGGAGAAGGAGTCGGTTGAAGAGTGGGTGGGTTGCCGCGTCCGAAGCGAGGCCGGCATTGTGCCATGGTTCCCCGCTGATCCATTGCCATGGCTGTCCGGCTTGGGCGCGAAAACCTCCTAGCCAGAGCCCTCCTCCCGAGCCGAGATGGCTCCAGAAGTTCTCGCAGATCCACTGGTGTTCCTCGGCGCTGGAGGGAACAGCGGGATAGGCTCCATGAATGGCAGCGATGTCGAGGGCCTGCTCCCAGGAAATCTTGTCGGTGCGGAGGGCGTAGAAGTGGGAGTTCCCGAAGCTGCGTGTCCCGATTGGCAGGCCCTCGCCCTTTTGCAGAGTGGCAGTGGAGCCCGCAAGAGCGAGAGACTTGACGCGCCTGAGCTGTTCATCCCGGGTGCCGGGATTGGAGCCGTCATCCCGCCACTGGAGAATAATGTCGCATTTCCGCTTGGCGGTAGCGGGGATGATGAGGCCTCCTTCGTTCAGAGCGAGGTAACGGTCCTCTGTCGTGCCCACGGTACGGGAGCTGGGGAAGGGGGTGCCGTCAAGCCACTGCCAGAGTCCGCGGGCTCCCTTGCCGGCCCCGAGCCAGACAGGATAGCGCAGATCAAACGTGTCACGGGCCCATTGGCGTTCCTCGCGGGTGGCGAGAATGGCAAGATGGGCGCCATGATCCTCGGCGAATGCCTTGGCCTGCTCCCAGGTCATACTACGGTCCCAGTGGGCGAACGTGCTGTCGTGACGGCGAAAGGCGGCGGGCGGGATTTCATCCCGGCGGCCGGCACGCAGGGCCTCCTTGAGCCGGGGCAGGGATTGGCGGAGCGGTTCGACGGCAGCGCGGGCACTCGCGGTCTCGGAGGGGGGGCGCGCTCTCTCGCGTTCGCGCGCGATTTCACGCTCCCGCTCTCTCCTGCGTCGTTCCCGTTCCCGTTCGCGGTCCCGGTCCCGCTCCCGCTCAATGGCCTCAAGACGCTCGACTCGTTCGCGATTCTGCGCTGGCGGGGAGGAAGTCTGTGAGACGTTGTCGCTGACTTGCGATCCGAAGTTCGCCACCACTTTTATAAGTGCTCCTACGAGGAGGATGGCGGCCACGCATTTGACAATGAGTCCCCAGGGAATCTCGATCGAGCGGGTGGGTTTGACAGCTGTCTCTTATACACATCTCCGAGCCCACGAGACCGTACTA